>NZ_NWSW01000008.1:0-229900 GCF_002531805.1 Rhizobium sp. M1
GGATGGGCACCGCCTTCGGCGGCGCGCGCGGGCGCACCGACGTGCCGAAGATCGTCGACTGGTACATGCAGGGCAAGATCCAGATCGACCCGATGATCACCCATACGATGCCGCTCGAAGACATCAACAAGGGCTTCGAGATGATGCACAAGGGTGAAAGCATCCGCGGCGTGGTGGTCTACTAAGCCATGAAAACCATCTCGATCGACAAGTCTTACGGTGGCACTCAGGGTGTCTATGTCAATCGCTCCGAGGCCTGTGACTGCGACATGACCTTTGCAGTGTTCGTGCCGCCGCAGGCGGCCGAGGGCAAGCGCCCGGTTCTGTGGTACCTGTCCGGCCTGACCTGCACGCATGCCAATGTCATGGACAAGGGGGAGTATCGGCGGCTTGCCGCCGAGCTCGGGCTGATCGTCGTCTGCCCGGATACCAGCCCCCGCGGCGATCACGTTCCTGACGAGCCCGACAATTGGCAGTTCGGCAAGGGCGCCGGCTTTTACGTCGATGCCACCGAGCCGCCGTTTTCGGCGAATTATCGCATGTACAGCTACATCACCGACGAGCTGCCGCGCCTGCTTGCCGCGGAATTCCCCGTCGACATGGATCGCCAGGGGATCTTCGGCCATTCGATGGGCGGACATGGCGCGATCACCATCGCGCTTAAGAACCCCGACCGGTTCCGCAGCTGCTCGGCCTTCGCGCCGATCAGCCACCCCTCGGTGTCCGGCTGGTCGAAACCGGCCTTGCGGAAATATCTCGGCGCCGACGAAAACACCTGGCGGGCCTATGACACCTGCTCGCTGATCGAAGACGGGCATCGCTTCCCCGAGCTCTTCGTCGACCAGGGGATGGCGGACAGCTTCCTGGAGGACGGGCTGCGTCCCGATGAACTCCGGCAGGCCTGCGAGGCGTCAGGCATCCCGCTCAGGCTGCGCATGCAGGAAGGCTACGGCCACTCCTACTTTTTCATTTCGACGTTCATGGACGATCATCTGCGCTGGCACGCGCAGAGGTTGGGGAACTGATTTTAGCGAGCTCGGCCGGGCATAACGCAAACGGCCAGGGAGGAAGGGAGAAAAGCAATGAGCAGCATAGCCATTCATCCGGCAGTGGATTCAGGCTTTCGAGCGACGGACGCTGCTTTCACAGGCGGGACGCTCGTGTGCAAATGCACGAGCAATCCCGTCAAGGTCAGGATCAAGGGCGATATTGCCCACAATCACGCCTGCGGTTGCACCAAGTGCTGGAAGCCCGAGGGAGCAGTCTTTTCGGTCGTGGCGGTCGCCCCGACCGAGAGCGTCGAGGTGCTGGAGAACGGCGACAAGCTCGCCGTCGTCGATCCCGCTGCCTTGATCCAGCGGCACGCCTGCAAGCAATGCGGCGTGCATATGTACGGGCCGGTCGAGCGCGAACATCCGTTCCAGGGACTGTCGTTCGTCCATCCGGAGCGCTTCCAGGAGAGCGGTTGGGCCAAGCCCGGCTTTGCGGCCTTCGTGTCGTCGATCATCGAAAGCGGCTTCGATCCTTCGAAGATGGACGCCGTCAGAGCGCAGTTGAAGGCATCCGGTATCGAGCCGTACGATTGTCTCAACCCCGGACTGATGGACTATATCGCCACCTGGACCGCCAAGAAGAGCGGCGTTCTGGCTTCGTGATTAACCGGGGGCGCCGACCCCGGCGCCCCCGACAAACCTGCCGCCACCGGGATGGCAAAATATTCCCGTGGCCGCACTGCTGTTCGTTGCCTCCCGCACATTCCCTGCGGCTCTATGAACTGGATAATTTCCGGGCTCGAACGCGCTGACGTGAGCTTCGACAGTCTGCCCGCGCCGAGCCTACCCCTTTCATCAGCATTTCGAGGCTGTCGCCGGTCTGTTAGAACAATCATGGTCTTAGGCCGGGCTGCCCTGAAATCTGAATTCCGTTCTAAAGCAAACTGACCGCAATATCGATTGAAAGTCTCTCACGCGTTTCGGTATCAGCCTCCCGGCTCGCGTTATCTCTCCATTGTTCTTCTCCCATGAAATTCACCAAGGCCGCTGCCAGCGCCCGTCGGCGATTGCCGACCAACTCCCTCCTCGTTGACTTTTGTGAAATATCACGACATTCTACGATCTATCATCGGCGTTGGAGAAGGGCGCCGATCGATATCAGGGAGGACCCATCGATGAAGAGTTCAATGAAATATCTAGCGGCCGCAGCCATTTCGCTGAGTTTGCTTCCGCTATCCGCACCGGCTTTTGCGAAGGACAAGATCACATTCGCGGCGGCGGTGTTTGCCGAAGCGGGTCGAGGCGACCGGGTCAAGGCCTGGATACAGCGGTTCAATGAAAGCCAGACCGAGGTAGAGGTCGAGCCGATTGCGATCCCATTCTCGAGCCTTGCCAATACCGTATTCACCCAGATGGGCGGCGGCGGCGGTCCGGATCTCGTACGGTTCGATCAGACGGACTTTTTTGCTGCCATTCCGTCTGGAAGGCTGCTGCCGCTTGACGGTCTCGTCGATGACAAGAGCTACGACTTCCTGGGGCCGGACAGGTTCATGAAGGTGAAGGGTGTTCGGTACGGCCTGCTGTTCGACACAACGGGATATGCGCTGCTTTACAACAAAGACATCGTGCCTTCGCCGCCGACGGATTTCGACAGCTTCCTGGCTGCAACCAAGGCCCAGACCAAGGACGGCAAATTCGGTTACGCCTATCGCGCCACGATGGCCGAGCGTGCCGGCTTCTGGCAGGATCTCTGCAACTACGTTTTCGGCTTCGGTGGGCGCTGGAGCGACAAGGACGGCAAGCTAACGCTCAACAGCCCGGACGTAATTCGGGGTGTGACGGCTTATAAGCAGGTCTACGATGCCGGCGTCACGCCGCGTGGCGCCGACGCGGCCACCTACCGCCGGATGTTTTGGGAGGGCAAGATTGCCATGAACGTCGACAACGGCGGTGTGGCGGCGATCTTCCACCAGAACGCGCCGCAGCTGCCTTTCGCAGCCGCGCCATCGCCGTTCCCGGACAAGGCGCAGGGTCTCATCATGACGGCGCTGGTGGTCAATGCCAATACCAAGCACAAGGATGCCGCCGGCGCCTTCATCAAGTGGGCTTATGCGCCCGAAAACCAAAAGTCCCTGCAGGCCGCCATGGGCACCGGCGTCGGCACGAAGCTCGACATGTCACCCGAGGAACTCGCTAAGCAGCCGTGGCTGAAAGTTTATGAAGGCCAGATGGAGAACGCGCTGCCTCAACTCGTGATCGGACAGGAAGGTAAGACGCCGGAAATCCAGCAGATCGTGCTCGAGGAGGTATTGAAGGTCCTTCAGGAAAACGCCGATCCGAAGGAAGCGATGGATCGCGCTCAAAAACTCGTCGAGCGCCGGGTGCTGCGCTAGCGGAAGCGGGAGGCTTCCCGAACGCCGGTGAAGCCTCCGACTATCGGACCATGTACCGATCGGGGAATGTTTGATGAAACGCGCAAATCTCGCCAGGCCCAGGCTCGATGGCAGCCGGTGGACACCTTACCTGTTTGCGGCACCGGTCGGTGTCTACCTGCTTCTGTTTCAGTTCTATCCGCTGATTCAGCAGTTCTACCTGAGCTTTACCGCCACGGACCTGCTTACTCCCGGCGTCAGTCCTTTTGTCGGGGCGGACAACTACGCCTTCCTGATCGAGGACGGCGAACTCTGGAAGGTTTTGTGGATCACGGCGATCTATACGGTGGCCTGTGTGGTGTTCGCCATCGGTATCGGCCTTGGCTCGGCGCTGCTGCTGGACTCGCCCTTCGTCGGGCGCGGTGTCGCTCGCGCGCTGATTACCGTGCCGTGGGCCGCTCCTTCGGTTGCCGTTGCGCTAGTGTTCACCTGGATCTTCAATTCGCAATACGGCATCTTCAATCATATCCTCGAGGCTCTTGGCCTGCCGCTCAGCGGTGAGAACTGGCTGGACGATCCGAAGCTGGCGCTGCCGGCTATTCTGCTGACGACGGTGTGGCAGATTTTCCCCTTCTCTTCGGTGGTCATTCTTGCCGCGCTGCAGGGTGTACCGCATGAATTGAAAGAAGCCGCGGTCATCGATGGAGCTGACCGCTTCAATATCTTCAAGACGGCCGTCTGGCCGACGATCCAGCCAACCGTTCTGATGCTGACGCTTTTCGTCACCATCTGGTCGCTGCGCCGCTTCGACCTGATTTGGCTGATGACCCAGGGAGGCCCGATCGGAGCGACCAATACGCTTGTGATCGAGCTTTACAGGCAAGGTTTCGTCTATCGCGATCTTGGCAGCGCCGCTGCCATGGGGATGATCGGCCTGTCGATCGCCCTGCTGATCACCGTGATTTACTTCAAGGTCACCCAGATGACCGAACAAGCAGAGGGGCGGCGCTGATGAACGCTCTCCGCAATGCGCAACACTTCCGCCTCATCGCCGTTCTGATGATGCTCGGGCTCGCCGCCTTTCCTATCTATTGGATGTTCGTCACCTCGATGACACCGTCTTCGGAATTGTTTGCGGACGCGCCGCGCGTGTGGCCGAACTGGTCGCAGATCGGCATTTACCTCGAGGTTTTCAGCACCATCCCGGTCGCCAGGTGGCTGCGCAACAGCTTTCTCGTTGCTGCGGGAACGACGATATTGAGCATTCTGCTCGCGGTGCTGCCGGCCTATGCTTTGTCGCGCTTCCGCTTTGCCGGTCTTGCCGTTCTCGGCTTCGCATTGTTTGCGACCCAGATGCTGCCGGAAGCGATGCTGGTCGTGCCGCTTTATTCGATCTTCGGCGACCTGAACCTGCTCGACAGCATCCTTGGTCTAGTGCTCGCGAATACGGCCTTCGTCGTTCCAGTCATTACCTGGATCATCAAGGGGGCGATCGACAGCATTCCAATCGAAATCGAGGAAGCGGCACGTGTGGACGGATGTTCGCGGTTCGACATCGTTCTCGGTATCGTCGTTCCCCTGATCGCACCGACGCTGGCGGCTGCAGCGGTTATCTCCTTCTTCCACGGATGGAACGAATACGTGTTCGCCCAGACCCTCGTCAGCAGCGAGAGCCTGCGGACGGCCTCCGTCGGGCTCGCGAGCTTCGTCGGCGAACTTTCCACGCCTATCCACTCCGTCATGGCGGTCGGTGTCATCTACACGTTGCCGGCGGTCGTCTTCTACCTCTTTGCCCAACGCTACGTCGTCGCCGGAATGACGGCGGGCAGCGTCAAAGGTTGATGGGAAAACCGATATGTCTGCTATTGAATTCAACAACATTTCGAAGCGTTTCGGCGTCAAGGAAGTTATCCGCGACATCAACGTCTCCATCGAGAAGGGCGATTTCCTTGTTCTTCTCGGACCGTCCGGTTGCGGAAAATCGACATTGCTGCGCATGCTGGCCGGGCTCGAAAGCATCTCCGGCGGCGAGATCAAGATCGGCGGCAACCGCGTCGATCAGCTTCCTCCGGGAGAACGCGACATTGCTTTCGTTTTCCAGTCCTACGCACTCTACCCCCATCTTTCCGTCCGCCGAAACATGTCCTTCCCCCTGCTCATGCAGGAATTCCGCTGGTGGCATCACTTGCCTCTCTTCGGTGGATTCGCCAAGCGCAGGATCGAAACTTCGCCGCGCGTCGTGGAAAAAGTCGAAAAGACCGCGCGCATCTTGGCGCTAACGGAAATGCTCGACCGTTTTCCCCGGACGCTTTCGGGGGGACAGCGCCAGCGTGTCGCCCTCGGACGCGCCATGGTGCGCGAGCCGGAAGTCTTCCTCATGGACGAGCCCTTATCGAATCTCGACGCCAAGCTGCGCACCTCGATGCGCTCGGAAATCTCACGCCTGCACAAGGAGATCGGCGGCACTTTTGTCTATGTGACGCATGATCAGGTTGAGGCGATGACGATGGGCACGAAGATCGCGCTCATGCGGGACGGGATTATCCAGCAATTCGGCACGGCGCGCGAGATTTATACCGATCCGGCCAATACCTACGTCGCCCGGTTCATCGGCACGCCGCCGATGAACCTCATCGCCGGCAAGCTGGAGGGACGCGGAATCAAGATTGGCTCCGTCGCCATCCCGGTCGATCTTTCCAGCGCAGCCGCAGCTTCGGACGCGCTTCTCGGCATTCGCCCGAATGCTATTTCGCTGACGACCGTGCCGGCAAGCGGCGCATTGAAGGGGACGGTCGCAATGGTCGAGCATATCGGCGCCGAATCCGTCGTGGCGGTCCGGCTCGACGAAGGGAGGACCGCGCACAACGACGATGGCGACATGGATGCGGTCATGGTCACCTTGCCCGGCTACTGCGACCTCCAACTCGGGCGGGACGTCTATCTCCTAATCGACAGTTCGCAGGCAGTTTTGTTTTCGGCCGCGACGGGCAAGCGGATACAATGATGATCGCCCGCCGCACGACAACTCCGTCAGCGCGAAAACAGCGGCTCGATGCTGCAGTCGAGCGCCGAAGGATCGATCTGTCGTTCGATCTCGCCGAACATGTCCTCGACGAAAGAGATGAGCTGGTCCGAAGCCTCGATTGCCCGCTCAACGTGACGGGAAGCGATGGCATCCAGTACATCCAAGTGACAGTCGATGGTGCGCAGAAGGCTCTGCTCATGTCCGATATGGAGATGATGAATCCAGCCGATCCTGCGGAAGATCGTATGAAGCGGTCGCAGCGTGTGCTCGAGGAAGGGTTCGCCGGCCGCCACGAGGATGAGCTTGTCGATGCGCCGGTCGAAGACGTTGAACTCGTCGATGGTCATCGTCTCGCGCCGGTCGCGCAGGGCTCGCGTGACATGCAGCATCTGCGTTCGATGGGTGCTGTTGGAACGTTCGGCCACAAGCGTCAGGACGAAGCGTTCGAGATCTCGCCTCAATCGCAAAAGCATCCGTTCTCTCGCCAGATCGATCGGCGCAATCTTCACGCCGTGGCGCGGATGGATCATCACCAGCGTGTCGGTCGCAAGGCGGTTCACCGCCTGATAGATCGGCGTGCGGCTGTAGCCCGTCATTCGTTGCAAGTCCTGGATGGACAGGAAAGAGCCCGGTTTCAATTCGCATTTGATGATCAGTTGTTCCAGCCGTTCATAGGCAATTTCCATCAGGTTCGACTGGCTGCGGCGCGGGCCGGCGGTGTTGGCATCGGTGTCGTCTTCGGTCGTCATGGCTATGTTTCGGCTCCGATCTCGGCGGCTGGCGCATCGCCGCCTTTATTTATCTCACGATATATCACGACATTTTTCAAACCTCCAGCGATCGGGCATTCGGCATCGGCCCGTTGCCCATCGTTCATAACTCTTCTGCACGAGGCAAAATGAAGATCACCGCCATCCGCACCTTCCGATTGGAAGAATTCGCCAATGTTCTCTGGGTCCATGTCGAAACCGACGCCGGCATCGTTGGCCTGGGCGAGACCTTTTACGGAGCCGGATCTGTCGAAGCCCATATTCACGACGTACTGGCCGGTCGCCTCATCGGCCGCGATCCCTTGCGGATCGAAGCGCACTCGCGCGAGCTCGTCAACCTGCCGATGGCGCAGGCGTCGACGGGTGCGGAATATCGCGCAGCGTCGGCTCTCGATCTCGCGCTGTGGGATATATTCGGAAAAGTATGCGGCCAGCCGGTCCATCAGATGCTGGGCGGTCTGTGTCATGATCGCATTCCGGTCTACAACACTTGCGCAGGCTATGGATATGTCCGCTCCAACAAGATCAAGCCGGTCGATACGTGGAATTTCCGCGACGCCGAAGGTCCGTATGAAGACCTGAAGGGCTTCATGACCGACGCTGGCGCGCTGGCCGAAAGCCTGCTCGAACAAGGGATCTCGGCCATGAAGATATGGCCGTTCGATCCTCCGGCCATCGAGAATGACGGTCGCTTCATCACGGCGGAGCAATTGCGCACCGCGATGATGCCGTTCGAGGCGATCCGCAAGCGTGTCGGCGACAAAATGAGCATCATGGTAGAATTCCATAGCCTGTGGAACCTGCCGACCATCAAGAAGATCGCGCACGAACTCGAAGCCTTCGACCCCACATGGTATGAAGATCCCATTCGCATGAATTCGGTATCGGCTCTGTCCGAACTTGCCGCTTCGACGAGGGTGCCGATCTGCGCATCGGAAACCTTGGGCTCGCGTTTTCCCTACAAGGACATGCTCGAAGCCGGCGCCATCGGTGTCGTGATGACCGATCTCGTCTGGACGGGCGGACTGACCGAGGGACGCAAGATTGCCTCCCTTGCGGACACCTATCATCGTCCCTATGCGCCGCACGATTGTACGGGTCCCGTCGCCTATGTCGCCGCCGTCCATTCATCGTTTTCGCAGCCGAACACTTTGATCCAGGAATCGGTTCGGGCCTTCTATACCGGCTGGTACAAGGAACTTGTCACCGAGGTTCCTAAGATCGAGAACGGCTATGTCTTGCCGATGGAAGGACCGGGGCTCGGCACGGAGTTGCTGCCCCAGGTCTTCGAGCGCTCCGATCTGAGCGTTCGCGCGTCTGAACTTTGAGATAGGCTGAAACTATGAGCAAACTGTTCGACCTCAATGGCAAAACGGCGTTGGTCACCGGCTCGTCGCGCGGGTTGGGCAATGCCATTGCATCTGCGCTCGGTAATGCTGGCGCGCGGATCATTCTCAACGGCATCGATGCCGGGCGCCTGGACGACGCATTGAAAGAAATGCGCGGCAGAGGTTATGAGGTTCTGGGCGCCGCCTTTGACGTGACCGATGAGGCTTCTGTTCTCGGTGCTTTCTCTCGTTTGGACGAGGCCGGGATCGAGGTCGATATCCTCGTAAACAATGCGGGGATTCAATTCCGTAAGCCGATGCTGGACTTGGAGACAGCCGACTGGCGCCGTGTGATCGATACCAATCTGACAAGCGCTTTCATGATCGGTCGCGAAGCTGCGAGGCGGATGGCGGCACGCGGGCACGGAAAGATCATCAATATCGGTTCGCTGACGAGCGAACTCGCGCGCGCCACCGTGGCCCCGTATACGGTGGCCAAGGGCGGCATCAAGATGCTGACCAAGGCGATGGCCGCCGAGTGGGCGGAACGCGGCATTCAAGCCAATGCCATCGGCCCGGGCTATATGATCACCGACATGAACGAGGCGCTGATCAACGACCCGAAGTTCGATGCCTGGGTCAAGGGTCGCACGCCCGCGCGACGCTGGGGCCGCCCCGACGAACTCGGAGGCACGGCGGTCTTCCTCGCTTCCTCCGCATCCGATTACGTCAACGGGCAGATCATTTATGTCGACGGCGGCATGATCTCCGTTCTCTGATTTCCATTGGCACATAGGATCGAAACCATGCAAGGCGTCGTCATTCACGCTCCGAAAGATCTGAGGATTGAGCCTGTGGAGGTCCGCACACCTGGTCCTGGCGAGGTTCGCGTCTCCATCATGGCGGGCGGCATCTGCGGTTCCGACCTTCACTACTACAATCACGGCGGCACGGCGACGATCCGCATCCGCGAACCGATGACGCTTGGCCATGAGGTGGCCGGCATCGTGGCAGAAGTGGGAGAGGGTGTGACCGGCCTTTCTGTCGGCACAAGGGTCGCCGTCAACCCCAGCCGGACCTGCAGACGCTGCGAATACTGCGCGGCCGGCATGCAGAACCATTGCATCGACATGCATTTCATTGGAAGCGCCATGCGCATGCCGCACGATCAGGGCGGCTTCAGGCAAAGCCTCACGATGCGCTGCGAACAGATGTTCCCGATCGTGGACGCGGTTACCTTTGGCGAAGCCGCGATGGCAGAACCTCTTGCGGTCTGCCTGCATGCGGCCAGGATAGCCGGGCCTCTTCTCGGCAAGAAGGTTCTGATCACCGGTTCCGGCCCCATCGGCGTCCTGACGGCGATTTGCGCGCGTCTCGGCGGTGCGCGCGAAATCGTCATTACCGATCTGCACGACTTCCCTCTGCAGATTGCCGGCCAATGTGGCGCCACCCGGACGATCAACCTGAAGACCGAGCCGGATGCCATGCCTGATTATGCTGCAGGCAAAGGCTATTTCGACGTCCATTTCGAAGCATCCGGCAATCCATTGGCCCTGCAGCAGGCGCTGCCGGCCATTCGCCCCCGCGGTGTCGTCGTACAGCTCGGCCTGGGTGGAGAATTCGCCATCCCGATCAATGCGCTGATCACACGCGAAATCCAACTGTTGGGCTCGTTCCGGTTCGATGCAGATTTTGCGCTTGCGGTCGATCTGCTGAATAGCGGCAGGATGAATGTGAAGCCATTGATTACTGCGATTACTCCTTTCGAAGATGCCCGCAGGGCATTCGAGAATGCCAATGACAGAAGTTCTGCCATGAAGGTGCAGCTCTCGTTTTCCTAAAGCAGGACGGCTCTAAGCGGGTCGTTCTTAAATCCGAATTCATGATTTAAAAGCAGCGTCCACGGTTATGCGAAAACCGGGATGCTCCATTCCTGCGGGCTGACGCTTAGGTCGGGCGGCCATCCGTTACTGACGTCGCAGGACGGTTTGACCTCTCATTTCAATGGAAGATTTCGCTCCGAGCCGGAGCGCATCCATCTTTGGGCGACGTCTTGATGTCGGACGATATCGCTGTCACACGGGCATCGGCCATTGTGTATCCTGGGAATAATAATTGTGTACGCAAAGTACACAATTATTGACTCCTCCAGGGATGCATGCCATCTTCAGGGCGTAGAGCAACAAATGGCCGGAGATCGACGATGGCGAAGACACCGAAGAGCAATCTCTACGACGACCTGAAACGCCAGATTCTGACGATGGAACTGGATCCGGACGCTGATCTGGACGAGGCCAGTTTGAGCGAGCGGTATGGGCTTTCCCGGACGCCGGTGCGCGATATCTTCCGTCGCCTTGCCGGCGAGGGTTATATCGACATCCGCGAGAACAGGGGTGCGCGGGTCATCCCGATGAACCACTCCACGCTTCGCAATTTCTTTCTCGTCGCACCGATGATCTATGCGGCGATCGGCCGTCTCGCGGTGCAGAACTTCAAGCCGGCTCAACTGGCGGACCTGAAGCAGACGCAGGAGCGGTTCCGTGCTGCCAGCAAGAACATGGACGCCTTGGCGATGGTTCTTGAGAACAATCGCTTTCACGAGATCTTCGGCGAGATGTCGGGCAACGTCTATCTGCAGCCGAGCCTTGGCCGGCTGCTGATCGATCACGCGCGCATCGGTCACACGTTCTTCCGGCCGAGGAACGAGGACATGAAACGGCGGCTGCAGGTGGCGGTCGACCACCATGACGGCTTCATCGCAGCGCTCGGCGCACATGACGAGAATGCCGTCGTCGATCTCGTTTTCGAACACTGGGAATTGTCCCGCGAGAACATGGAGATGTTCATCGCTCCGCAAGGCCTGAAAGCGGACGCCTTCCTCGGCGGTCCGGCCACGCAAGTATTGGAGAAGTCGTCGTGAAGTTTGAGGGGATCTATACGCCGGCGGTGACGCCGCTCGACAAGAATGGTCAGATCGACCGGACCGGATTTGCCGCCGTGCTCGAGTCGCTGATCGAGGCGGGCGTCCACGGCATCATCGTCGGCGGCTCGACGGGCGAATATTACGCCCAGAGCAGCCAGGAACGTTACGAACTCGCGGCCTATGCGAAGAACGTCATCGGCACGCGGCTGCCGCTGATCATCGGCACCGGCGCCACGCGCACCGAAGATTCGGTCGAATACGCCAAGGCGGCGAAGGAAATCGGCGCGGATGCGATCCTGGTGTCGTCGCCGCCTTACGCCCTGCCGACCGAACGCGAGAACGCGGTCCATGCGCTGACGGTCGATCGCGCCGCCAACCTGCCGATCATGCTCTACAACTATCCGGCCCGCATGGGCGTGGTGATGGGCGAGGAGTATTTCTCCCGCGTCGGCAAGTCGAAGAACGTGATCGCCATCAAGGAAAGCTCCGGCGACATGGGCAATCTTCACCGGCTCGCCCGGAAGTTTCCCCACATATCGCTGTCCTGCGGCTGGGACGACCAGGCCCTCGAATTCTTCGCCTGGGGTGCGAAGAGCTGGGTCTGCGCCGGCTCCAACTTCCTGCCGCGCGAGCATGTCGCACTCTACGAGGCCTGCGTCCTTGAGAAGAACTTCGACAAGGGCCGGGCGATCATGAGCGCGATGCTGCCGCTGATGGACTTCCTCGAATGCGGTAAATTCGTCCAGTCGATCAAGCACGGATGCGAGATCATCGGCCTCAAAGCCGGTCCGGTGCGGGCGCCGCTGCGCGGACTGAACTCCGAAGAGAAAAGAACCCTTGAGACCGTCGTTTCCACGTTGAAGCGCACGATCGGCCAGATCACGTCGGGAGCCAACCATGCATGAACCTTTGACCGCAGCCGAATACAAGGCGATTGCCGCCGGTCTTCAACTTCCGACGAATGCCTTTATCGATGGCGCATTCCGTCCGGCAAATTCCGGCAAGACCTTCACCTCGACTAATCCCGCCACCGGCGAGGTCCTGGCCGAAATCGCAGCCTGCGATTCCAGTGACGTCGATTTCGCCGTCGAGAAAGCGAAAGAGGCATTTGACGACGGACGCTGGCGGCTTCGTTCGCCGGGCGAGCGCAAGGAAGTGCTTCTGAAGCTTGCCAAGCTCCTGGAGCGCAACCGGCACGAACTCGCCGTCATGGAAAGCCTCGACAGCGGCAAACCGGTCCGCGAATGCCAGACCGTCGACGTTCCCGATACCATTCATACGCTGCGTTGGCATGCCGAGCTGATCGACAAGCTCTACGACAACACCGCTCCTGTCGGCGCGAACGCGCTGACGATGATCGTGCGTGAGCCGATCGGCGTCGTCGGCTGCGTGCTGCCGTGGAATTTCCCGCTGCTGATGCTGGCCTGGAAGATCGGCCCGGCGCTTGCCGCCGGCTGCTCGGTTATCGTCAAGCCGGCGCAGGAAACGACGCTCACGACGCTGCGCGTCGCCGAACTCGCCCTTGAAGCCGGCATTCCGGCCGGCGTCTTCAACGTCGTGACCGGTTCCGGCCGCGAAGTCGGCGAGCCGATCGGCCTGCATATGGATGTCGATATGGTCGCCTTTACCGGCTCGACGCCGACCGGCCGCCGCTTCCTGCGCTATGCGGCGGACTCGAACCTCAAGAAGGTCGTGCTCGAATGCGGCGGCAAGAACCCGGCCGTCGTTCTCGACGATGCCGAGGATCTCGACCTCGTCGCCGAGCAGGTCGTCAACGGCGCCTTCTGGAACATGGGCGAGAATTGCTCGGCCACCTCGCGCCTCATCGTCCATGCCAAGGTCAAGGACGAACTGATGAAGCGCATCGGCGCCTATATGCGCGAGTGGAAGACGGGCGATCCGCTCGATCCGGAAAACCGCATCGGCGCGCTCGTCAGCAAGTCGCACTTCGAGAAGGTCAAATCCTTCCTCGACGATGCCAAGACGGAGAAGCTGTCCGTCACCCAGGGCGGCGAAACCTATAATGGCATCTTCATCGAGCCGACGCTGGTCGAGGATGTAACGCCGGCCAGCCGTCTCTTCCAGGAGGAGATCTTCGGGCCGATCCTGTCGGTCACGACGTTCAACACGCTCGCCGAGGCGACCGCTTTGGCCAACGACACCAATTACGGCCTGACGGCATCCGTCTATACCGGCAGCCTGCGCAATGCGATCCGGCTGACCCGCGACATCCGGGCCGGCCTGATCACGGTCAACTGCTTCGGCGAGGGTGATGCCACCACGCCGTTCGGCGGCTACAAGGAGTCCGGCTTCGGCGGCCGCGACAAGTCGGTCTTCGCCCACGACAACTATTGCGAACTCAAGACCATCTGGATCGACATATCCGAACGGTCGGTCGACGAGACGATCCGATGAGCCGCCATGTGATCAAGCACCTGCCGACCGACACCGGCGTTTCGGGATGGGAGGCGACCAGCGAACGCACCTTTCCCGTAGCGGTGCTTGAACACGACATTACAGCGGACTGGCTGATCATCGGCGGCGGATTTGCCGGCCTGTCGGCAGCCCGCCGTCTCTCGCAATCGCGGCCTGAGGACAAGATCGTCGTCCTGGATGCGCGTGAACTTGCCGAGGGGCCGGCCGGGCGGAATTCCGGCTTCATGATCGACGTGCCGCACAACCTGTCTTCGGGCGAGTATTCGGTGGCCGACGAAGCGGCGACGAAAGACGAGATCCGTCAGAATCGTCTGGCGATCTCCTTCGCGGCTGATGCGGCGGCCGAATATGGCCTGTCGCGCGAGACCTTCGATCCGGCGGGCAAGGTGAATGCCGCGGCCTCCGAGCGGGGGATGGGACTGAACGACAATTACCGCAAGTCGCTCGAAAAGATCGGCGAGGAACATCGTGTTCTCGATGCCGCTCAGATGCGGGAGATGACCGGCTCGCGTTATTATCTCGGCGGACTCTATACGCCGGGCGCGGTGATGATCCAGCCGGCCGACTATATTCGCGGCCTGGCGCGCGGGATTTCCTCCAAGGTGATCATCCACGAGCACTCGCCGGTCCTGGAGCTTGCCCGTGAAGGCCGGACCTGGAAGGCAAAGACGGCCCGTGGTTCCGTTTCTGCACCCAAGGTCATTCTGGGGGTAAACGGCCATATTCAGAGCTTCGGCCACTTCCGGGGCCGGCTGATGCACATCTTCACCTATGCGTCGATGACATCGGCTTTTTCCCAGAACGAATTCGGCGGCGATGTTACCGGCGTCGATCGTTGGGCGCTGCTGCCGGCTGACCCCATGGGCGCAACGGTGCGCAAGATCACCAAAGACGGGCTTTCCAGGATCGTCGTCCGGACGAGGTTCACCTACGACCCGAGCCTCAAAGTGTCGGAGAAGCGGGTCGCCGGCATCGCCGCCGAACAGCGCCGGTCGTTCGATGCCCGTTTCCCCGGGCTGGAGCGCCTGCCGATGGAATACAGCTGGGCGGGCGCGCTCTGCCTCAGCCGAAACCATGTGCCGGCGTTCGGCGAGGTCGAGGAAGGACTTTTCTCCGCCTGCTGCGAAAACGGTCTCGGCACCGTCAAGAGCACGCTTGCCGGGATGATGGCGGCAGATCTTGCGACAGGAGTGGGCAGCCCGGAGCTCGACAAATTCAAAAACCAGCCGGAACCGACGAGACTGCCGCCTGAGCCCATCGCCTGGCTCGGCATCAACTCGGTGATCCGCTTTCAGGAATTGCGTGCGGGCCGCGAGGGATGATCCCTCGGCTCACGCAATAGGAAGACTGCCGCCCGCAGGCTTCTATGAGAATGGGAACGAAAACCAGGAGTAACAACAATGAAAACTTTGTGGAAGGCTCTCTGCGCCGCTGCGGTGATCGGGATGAGCATCCTGCCTGCCCGTGCTGAGGAAAAGACCATCAATCTGGGCACGATGGCATGGGAAGACCTGACGCCGATCACCGGCATCACCAAGAAGGTTCTGGAAGACGCCGGCTATACCGTGAAGGTCACCGAATTTTCCGAATGGGGCATTGCCTATGCCGCTCTTGCCAAGGGCGACATCCAGGCTCTGACCTCGCAGACCGACTACGTTGCTCAGGACTATTGGGACAAAAACAAGAACCGCCTCGAGAAGATTTCTCCGGTTTCGCACGGCCTTTATCAGGGCGTGGCCGTTCCGAAATATGTTCCGATCGACTCGCTCGAACAGCTCAATGAAAACGCCGACAAGTTCGGCGGCAAGATCATCGGCATCGAACCGGGCGCCGGCCTGATGCGCGACACCTCGAATGCGGTCAAGGAATATGGCCTCAAGCTCCAGCTCGTCGAAGGCAGCACGGCTGCGATGACGGCGGCGCTGAAGTCTGCCTACGACCGCCAGGAATGGATTGCGGTCACGATCTGGGAGCCGTCGTGGATGGTCCAGAAGTACGAGGTCAAGTACCTCAAGGATCCGAAGGGCGTCTTCCCGCCGCCGCAGAGCTACTACTGGATCGGCCATAAGGGCTTCTCGGAAGAGTACCCGCATGCCCGCGAAGTCATGGCCAGCGTCTACGTGCCGATCGCCGACATCACCGCCATCAACGGCGCCGTCAAGGACGGCAAGACGATGGACCAGGCCGTGCAGGACTGGATCGGCGCCCATGCCGACCTGATCAAGCGCTGGGAAAACATCAAGAAGAACTAAGCGTCTCGTGGCCGTCCGCCCCGCGGGCGGCCACCTTGAAACCTAACGAAGAAGCCAGCGCCATTGGCTCAAAGGGGATCGCTATGAAAACCGCCAATATCGATGCCAATGATGTCCTGATCGACTGCCAATCGCTCTGGAAAGTCTTCGGCGGCAAGTCCGCTGCGGCGATGAAGTCGATCAAGGAGCGCGGCCTCGGCAAGAAAGAGGTTCTGAAGGAATTCAACTGCGTCGTCGGCGTCTCCGATGCGAGCATCCAGGTGCGGCGCGGCGAAATCTTCTGCATCATGGGACTGTCGGGAAGCGGAAAATCGACGCTCATCCGCCTTCTCAACAAGCTGATCACGCCGAGCTCCGGCAAGGTCATGGTCAAGGGACGCGACCTCGCCAGCCTGTCGCCGGTCGATCTGAGACAGATGCGCGCCAAGAATATAGGCATGGTGTTTCAAAGCGTCGCCTTGTTGCCGCACCGCACCGTCTTGGAAAATGCGGCCTTCGGCCTCGAAGTCCAGGGCATCGCCAAAACCGAACGAAACAAGATCGCCGCCGCCGCGCTCGAAAAGGTCGGCCTCGCCGACTGGCTGAGCCGATATCCCAGCGAGCTTTCCGGCGGCATGCAGCAGCGCGTCGGACTTGCGCGCGCGCTCGCTGCCGACCCCGAGATCATTCTCATGGACGAGCCGTTCAGCGCGCTCGACCCGCTGATCCGGCGCCAGCTTCAGGACGAATTCCGCCAGCTGACCAAAGCGCTTGGCAAGTCCGCCGTCTTCATCACCCATGATCTCGATGAGGCGATCCGCATCGGCGACCGCATCGCGATCATGAAGGACGGTGTCATCATCCAGACCGGCACGGCCGAGGAGATTATCCTCAACCCGGCCGATGCCTATGTCGCCGAATTCGTCGCCGGCATATCCCGCCTGCATCTGATCAAGGCGCATTCGGTCATGCGCAGCGTCGCCGAATTCCAGCAGAGTGCGCCGAATTCCGACATCTCGTCGCTGGCGCGTACGACGCCGGACGCCGATATCGACGAGCTCATCTCCTTGACGATGCAGTCGGACCGCGACGCCATCGCCGTCGTCGACAAGGATCAGGTCATCGGCGTCGTCACGCCGCGCAGCCTGCTGATGGGCGTCAAGGGAACTTCCGCCCACGATCTGACGGCGGCGTGACCCCAACCGGAGCTGATCGACATGGATACTTCAGTCTTCACCGATCTGTTCGACGAATGGACGGACGCCGCGCTCGAATGGGTGAGCGACAACGGCGAATTCCTCTTCGACTATATCAGGCAGGTGCTCGAGGGGCTCTATGACGGGATCCTCTGGCTCCTCGAGCTTCCGCCGTTCTACGTGGTCGCGCTCATCGTGGCGCTGATCGGCTGGCGGCTGGTCAATGTCTGGTTCGCGGCGCTCAGCGGTGTCGCGCTGGCGCTTTGCTTTTCGATGGGGCTCTGGCCGGAGACGATGAGCACCCTGGCGCTGGTCCTGACTGCCACCGCGATCGCTTTGGCGATCGGCATTCCGATCGGCATAGCGGCGGGCTTCTTTACCGCTCTTGATCGCTTCATGGAGCCGGGTCTCGATCTCATCCAGACGCTTCCGCCATACATCTACCTGCTGCCGGCGATCGCCCTGCTCGGCTATGGACCGGCGACGGCATTGATCGCGACCGTGATCGTCGCCGTGCCGCCGGCAGTCCGCCTGACCTCGCTTGGTATCCGCATGACACCCAAGGAGTTCATCGAACTTGGCGAGGCGCTGGGGATGACGCCGGCAAAGATGTTCTTCAAGATCCGCCTTCCCTTTGCACTGCCCAGCATCATGGCGGGCATCAACCAGAGTCTGATGATGGCTTTCGGCATGGTCGTCATCGCCGGTATCGTCGGTTCGGGCGGGCTCGGAGAAACGATCTACGGCGCGATCAGGACGCTCGATATCGCGACCTCGATCAATGCGGCGATCGCGATCGT
Source organism: Rhizobium sp. M1 (assembly GCF_002531805.1). Taxonomy (NCBI): domain Bacteria; kingdom Pseudomonadati; phylum Pseudomonadota; class Alphaproteobacteria; order Hyphomicrobiales; family Rhizobiaceae; genus Rhizobium; species Rhizobium sp. M1. The sequence continues at coordinate 18,074 of NZ_NWSW01000008.1, forward strand.
GATATTGACCATGGTGATTGACCGAATAACGCAGAGCGCCGCTCGCTTGGGAACGGGGAGGAAGTCATGAATCTTTCGGACTTGCAGTTTTCGCCCGGCGCTTTCCTGGCCCCGGTCGTCGATTGGCTCAACACCAACTTTCATCCGCTGTTTGCAGCCATCAGCTACGTGGTCGAAACGGTGCTGTCCGCCATCGAGGCCGCACTTCTCTTCGTGCCGCCTTATGCGCTGATCGCGATCGTCGTCGTGCTGGCATTCTTTGCCGTCAGCCTGCGCGCCGCCGTCCTCGCCGGCCTCTGCCTCGGCTTCTGCCTGCTTGTCGGACTGTGGACGGCGTCGATGCAGACGCTTGCTCTGGTCACCGTCGCCGTCGTGATCTCCGTTCTCATCGCCTTTCCGATCGGCGTGCTCTGCTCGCGCTACAAGACATTGGAGGCGGCGGTTCGCCCGGTTCTCGACGTCATGCAGACCGTGCCGCCATGGGTCTACCTCATTCCCGCGGTGATGATCTTCAGCCTCGGACGCGTGCCGGCGATCATCGCCACCATCGTCTATGGCATTCCGCCGATGCTGCGTCTGACGACGCTTGCCTTCAACCAGGTGCCGAAGGTGTTCATCGAGCTTGGCAGCGCCATCGGCGCACCGCCCCGCTCGATCCTGTGGAAGATCGAGATGCCGCTTGCCAAGCAGACGCTGCTGGTCGGGCTCAACCAGTGCATCCTGCTGTCGCTCGCGATGGTCGTGCTCGCCGGCCTTGTCGGCGCAGGCGGTCTCGGCGCGGAAGTGACGCGCGGCCTCACGCGCATGGAAATGGGGCTCGGCCTCAGAGCCGGCCTGGCGATCGTTGCCGTCGCTCTGCTGCTCGACCGGTTGACCCGCGGCCTGTTCGACCGCGGCCAACCGGCGAAGGCGCAGTGAGCCGGGATATGAAAAGATGAGAAACAGCTTCTTCTGCATCGATGCCCATACCTGCGGCAACCCGGTCCGTCTCGTCGCCGGCGGCGGTCCACTGCTTCCGCATCTGCCGATGGGCGAGCGCCGGGAAATCTTTGTCCGCGACCACGACTGGGTCCGCAAGGCGCTGATGTTCGAGCCGAGGGGGCATGACATCATGTCGGGCTCGATCATCTATCCGGCCTATCGGGAAGATTGTGATTTCGCCGTTCTTTTCATCGAGGTGAGCGGCTGTCTGCCGATGTGCGGCGCCGGCACGATCGGCACCGTCACCGCCGCGATCGAAGAGGGCCTGGTCAAGCCGCGTGAAGCCGGAAGGGTCGCCATCGAAACGCCGGCCGGCAGGGTCGACGTCACCTATGAGGAGAAGGGCGGATATGTCGATTCCGTTCGTCTCCACAATGTGGCGAGCTATCTCCACCAGGCGGATGTCGAGGTCGATGTACCTGATATGGGCCGGCTGCGTGTCGATATCTCCTACGGCGGCAACTATTACGCGGTCGTCGAGCCGCAGGAGAACTGGAGCGGGCTCGACGGCATGAGCGCCTCCGACATCGTCGGATGCAGCCAAAGGCTGAGGGCAGCGCTTGCGCATGTCTGCGATCCCGTTCATCCGGATGATCCGAGGATTCGCGGCGTGCATCACGCGATCTGGTGCGACCGCCCGGTGAACGACGTCTCGGACGGGCGCTGCGCCGTCTTCTATGGAGAAAAGGCGATCGACCGGTCGCCTGGCGGCACCGGCACTTCCGCGCGCATGGCGCAGCTTTACGGAAAGGGCCGACTTGCCGTCGGTTCGACATACCGCCACGAGAGCCTGATCGGAACCATTTTCGAGGGCAGGGTCGAAGCCGAGGCGAAAATTGGACCCTATGCCGGCATTCTTCCGAGTATCGGAGGCTGGGCGCGGGTGATCGGGCACAACACTATTTTCGTCGACGATCGCGATCCGCTGGCGCACGGTTTTCAAATTCGATGAGCGTTCGAAGGGGCAGGAGATGAACATGCGATCTGAGCAGCATCGATTTGTAGACGATGGCGCAAAGCAGCCGGCCCGATTGAAAGTGGGGTTCGTTCTGTCGCGGTCCTTCACGCTGTCGGCCTTCGCCTTGTTCGTGGATACGCTCAGGCTTGCCAGCGACGAACAGGATCGTTCCGGAAGGGTGCTTGCCGACTGGCAGGTGATCGGCAGCACGCGGCATCTGATCACCTCCAGCTGCGGCGTCCAGGTTGCGCCGACCTCGGATTTCGTCGATCCCTCAAGGTTCGATTATATCGTGGTCGTCGGCGGCCTGCTGACGGTCGAAAATCCGGTCGACCAGCAGACAATCACCTTCCTGCGGCAGGCGGATGCGAAGAAAGTGCCGCTGATCGGCGTGTGCACCGGTTCGTTCATCCTGGCTGCGGCGGGCCTGATGAAACGGCACGAATCCTGCGTCAGCTGGCTGCATTACAAGGAGTTTCGGGAGCGCTTTCCGGAGCTTGCCGTCCGCTCCGACCGACTCTTCAATCTCGATCGGCAGCGCGGATCCTGCGCCGGGGGCAGCAGCGCTGCCGACATGGCGGCATTGCTGGTGAGAAAATACATCAGCCGCGATGCCGAACGAAACGCGCTTGAAGTGCTTCAGATCGAGAAGGCCCGAACGCCGTCGGATGTTCAGCCGCGGCGTCCGCTCTATGACGACTATGACGACGCCCGCGTCAAGGCGGCGATGATCACCATGGAGCAGTTCGTCGACGGCAGCATGCCGATCGAGAAGCTTGCCGCCATGGTCGGGCTCTCAAGGCGGCAGCTGGAGCGGATATTCATCGAAAAGACGGGCATGTCGCCTGCCAAGGCCTACAACCGCGTTCGCATGGAGCGGGCAAAATCGATCCTGGCGCAGTCGAAGGCGCCGCTGATCGAGATCGCGCTGGACGTCGGCTTTGAAAACGCCTCGCAGTTCACCAGAACGTTCAAGCGCACATTCGGGCAGACGCCCTCGCAGCATCGCGCGGCGACCTTGAGAGCGCACTGAAGCGGTTTCGCACCGGCGTCTCAGGCGTCCTCCCAGGGAAAGCTGTCCAGTCGCTCGGCTCCCTTTGAGGTGATCAGCGCCTGGGTTTCCAGTTTGATGCTTTCCGAGCCGGCTTCGGCGATCAGGCTTTCGACGTTGAGCACCATGCCCTCCTCGATGATGCCGCTGAAATCAGGATCGAAATCCGGATGCAGCAGCACGCCCGGCCATTCATCGGCCATGCCGGTGCCGTGCAGGGCAAGCGTGTAGCGATAGGGCTGGTATTTTTCCGGGATCCGCCACGACAGTTCGTTGAACTCCCGGAACGCCATGCCGGGCCTGATGATGGAAAGATTGTGCTCGATCTGATCCCTGGCCGCGGCGTAAATTTCCTTCTGCTTGCCGTTCATCGCGACATGCCCACAGGTCCATGAGCGCGAGAGGTCGGCGCAATAGCCGTAGGGGCCGATCATGTCGGTGTCGAAGGCGATCATCTCGCCGCGTTTGATGACGTAATCAGAACATTCCTGATACCAGGGATTGGTTCTCGGGCCGGCAGTCAGGAGCTTGGTCTCCAGCCATTCGCCGCCACTGCGGGCATTTTCGAAGTGCAGTTCGGCCCAGATTTCCCGTTCGGTGCGGCCCGGCTCGGAAACCTCGTACATGCGCGCCATGCCCGCTTCGCAGACGCGGATCGTCCAGCGCATCAGCTCGATTTCCTCGGCGCTCTTGATCGACCGCGCCCGTTCGGCGAGTTCCTGGCCGTCGAGCAGCGTAAAGCCGCGTTCCGTCAGTTCGAAGGCGCCCGCCGGTTCGAGCCGGTCCACCGCGATCCGCCTGTTGCCGCCATTGCCCTTGACGATGTCGGCGATCTCGTCCGCCCAGGCCTTCAGACGCGGTTCCACGAGGTTGCCTGCCGTGAAGAAGATCCAGGATTTCGAAGGCCGGATCTCATCGATGCCAGGGAGCCCGTCATTGACGTGCTCGGCGCCTTCGAATTCGAACATGATGGCCGGGCCGTCGGCCAGGATCAGCGCGTAGCGCGACGGATTATGCATCGTCCAGATGCTCATATTCGACGAGTCGAAGGCATAGCGGATGTTGACGGGATCATAGAGCAGCAGCGCGCCGCAATCCCATTCGCGCATCTTCATGCGCAGCCGTTCCAGCCGGTAGCGGCGCGCGCGGTCGAGGGTCGCGGCCGGCACCGGACTGATGAGCGGCCGGTCCGCGCCATCGGGGTTGAGGTAGGCCTGCTTCCGCTCGTCCTTGAAGACGGCCGAGCCGCTCAGCTCGACGGAATCGGTTTCGTCTCGCAGCATCGGGATGATCCCTGTTATCGGTGATTGATGCGGTGTCGCTCAGCGTTCGATGACGAGATCGCTGAGCGGCTTCGAGCAGCAGGGCAGGAAGAAGCCGGCGTCGATTTCCCTCTGGCGGATGCCGCCATTGTGGTTCATGTCGACCGCGCCTGAGGTGAGCTTCGACTTGCAGGTGCCGCAGACGCCATTGGCGCAGGAGGATGGTATCCTGACGCCCGCCTTCTTCGCGCAGGAGAGCACGCTCTGGTCGCCTGTGACCTCGATGCTGCGGGCCTGCTTGGAGAAGGTGACCTGAAAGACCCTGGCGGCCGCTTCCTGGATCGCGGGGATTTCAGGCTCGTCGATGACGGCAGCGTCGAAACTTTCTTCGAGATAATGGGGGGCGGGAACGCCGAGTTCGGCGGCAATGCCGCGCGCCGCCGCCATGAATGGGGCGGGGCCGCAGCACATCACCGTGCGATCGGCGATATCGGGAACCGCCAGTCTGAAATAATCCGCCGAAATGCGGCCGGTGAGGCCGGACCAGGAGGGTTCGCCCGCAACCGTTTCCGGCAGAAAATGCAGCCGCAGCCCTTTCAGCTTGCGGGCGATGCAGGCGAGTTCGTCGCGAAAGATCAGATCGAGCGGCGTGCGCGCGGCATGCATGAAGATGACGTCGGCAGGCTCGCAGCTGTCGGCGAGTTCACGCAGAATGGACATGACGGGGGTGATCCCCGAACCGCCGGAGAGCAGCAGAAGCTTCGGCTTTGCCGCCTCGGACCGGACGAAATGGCCGAGCGGGCCGTTCGCCTTGACCGACGCTCCCGGCACCAGCGTGTCGTGAAGCCAGTTGGAGATCTTGCCGCCCGGAACGCGCTTCACCGTTACCGAGAAGGCGTTCGTGCGATGCGGTGAAGAGGAGATGCTGTAGCAGCGGCTTTCAGCCTCTCCATTGTGCTCCAGGTCGAACAGGAAATATTGGCCGGCCTTGAAGGCGAACCGCTTCCCGCGAGGGGAGGCGAAGGTGAAGGTCTTGACGTCATGGGTCTCCTGCTGGACGTCGAGGCAGACGAGCGCATCGTCTTCCTCGGGATTCCAGACATCGTGACGGGCTGCCTTTGCGAGCGGCGCTTGCGGGTTCCTAGTATCCATGAGCGCGCATCCGGTCGATGTACCAGGTGGCGAACTTGTCGAGGTTCGCCTCGGAGAAGCGGGAATAGGGCCCCGGCTGATAAGCGGGATCGAGAGCGCCGGCATGGGAGCGGGCGACGAGGTCGGCGTCCTGATCCGTCGTTGCGACCCAGACATCCGTCAGCTTGTCGAGGTCGTAATCGACCCCTTCGACGGCGTCCTTGTGGACCAGCCACTTGGTGCGGACCAGCGTCTTGCCGGCCGAAAGCGGGATGACGGTTGCGACGACGGCATGGTCGCCCATGAAATGGTTCCAGCTGTTATGGCCCCAGAGATGGGTGTCGCCGAGATCCTTGCGGGTCATTTGCCCGAGGAGCTTGGAAGAGGCGGCGGTGGCGTCATGCGTCTGGGATTCGCCGGCGCCAGCGATGATCAGCCGCTGCGTGCGGAAATTGGTGGCGCAGTCGGCGAGCTGCTCGATGGCGGCGGATGGGAAGCCATCGGCTTCCCATGCCTGGGTGCGTTCCTCGTAGAGCCGGAAATGCTCCTCAGCCTGTTCGCGGTCTTCGGGGCTCAGCGTTTCGGGATCGAAGCCGAAATCGAGATCGACGAAGGAGACGCAGAGCTCGGGATGGTTCGCGGAGCAATGATAGCACTCGCGATTGTTCTCCATCGTCAGCTTCCAGTTGCCGTCCTCGATGACGTCGGTCTGGTGGGCGATCTTGGCATTGCGGATGTCGTAGGGCGCGAGACGGTCGACCATCGCCTGCTCGAGGCCGGCAATGTCCTCCGGCGGATTGTCGGACAGGCAGACATAGATCAGGCCGCCGATCGATTTGAAGGTAACCGGCTTCAGACCGTGACAGTCCTTGTCGAAATCCTTGCCCATGTGCGGGGCATAGCTGAGCTCGCCCGTCAGCTCATAGGTCCAGGTGTGATAGGGACAGACGAGCTTCGAAACGATCGTCTTGCCCGGGTTGAGAAGACGGGAGCCGCGATGGCGGCAGACATTGTGCAGCACGCGGATTTCGCCGTCGTCGTCGCGCAGGAGGATCAGGCTCGTCGTGCCGATGTCGACGACGGTGGCGTCGCCGGGCTCCGGAACATCGCAGTCGAGGCCGACACAGATCCAGTGCTTGTGGAAAAAGACATCGATATCCGCTTCGAACACGTCTTCTCTCACGTAGAGGCCGGCCGGCAGCGAATGGCCTTCCGCGCGGGAGTCGAGAAGTGCCGAAATGGAAGAAGGAAGCCTGTTTAGCATGAGAACCCCTTATGTGAGAGTTTCCCTAGATTGCGCTTGCAGCGCGGGGCTTTCAACGGCATAAAAAATCACGCTCACATAATATTTTCTCATGTGAAGAGGATTTCGAGATGCAGTTTCGAAGACGGCTGCCGTCGCTGACGGCGCTGGTGACGCTGGAAGCGGTGCTGCGCAGGAAAAGTTTCACGCTGGCAGCGACGGAGCTCGGCGTCACTCAGGCGGCCGTCAGCAGGCAGATTGCATCGCTAGAGGAGGAGCTCGGCCAGCCGCTGTTCCTGCGCAAGCACCGGGCGATCGAACCGACGCCGGCCTGCGTCAGCCTCGGCGCGACGCTGGCGAAGAGCTTTGCCGATATCGCGGAAAGCGTGGAAGCGATCCAGTCGCGCAGCCAGGACGTGGTGACGATCGGCGCGACCGTCGCCTTCTCTTCCTTCTGGCTGCTGCCGCGGCTTGCCGAATTCCGCCGGGCCAATCCCGGTATTCTGGTACGGGTCATATCCCAGGATAACCCGATCAGTCTGGATGACGGAGAGATCGACGTGGCGATCCGATACGGCGTGCCGCCCTTCAGCGATGGAACCGTCATTGCCTCGCGTGGCGACGTCGTCTGCCCGGTCTGCTCTCCCGACCACCTCCGGCGCCGGGGAAATGGCCCGCTCGGCTCCGCCGACGAATTCATCGAAACGGATGTGCTCGATCGTTCCTGGTATGGCTGGGCGCAATGGGTGTCGCTGACCGGCGGTAATATCGAAATCAAGCCATCGCTTCGCTTCAACCACTACACCGAAAGCATCGCGGCTGCGCGTGCGGGGCAGGGGATCGCTCTTGGCTGGCGCATGCTGATCGGCACCTTCCTGGAGGACGGAACCCTGGTGCCTGCTACGGAAACCGAGCTTGCCGCCGAAGGCCGCTACAACGTGATCGTGCCGATCAAAGCCAAGCGCAGCAATGCGCGCGATCTCGCCGCCGCTTGGCTGACGGCCTCGCTGCACGGTTGATCAGAGGCCGAGGCCTGGGGTCGCCGTTCGATGAACGCCCTTCGGAACGAAGGCGAACTGATCCGCCAGGCCGAGGAAATCGGCTGCCAGGTGAATGACCGAAAGCCACATTTCCGTTCCCTGCAGGCTCGGCTCGCCGCCGTCGGCGAATGGGAAACCCTCGCCATCCCGCCATCTGTCGAGCGCTCGGGAGATCAGGCCGCGGGCGATCGCCTCGCCATCGGTCCGGCGGTAATCGGTCTGCCGCCCGATCAGCAGGAGAGGATGGATCGTGTCGAGCAGGTTGCAGGCATTGTATTTCTCGGCAACGAAGCCTTTGTGGTTGCGATAATTCAGATGAACCGTCTCGAGCGCGGCATGCGGGTGCGGAAGCGGCATGCCGAACTGCGCGTAGGTGCCGCGCGTCAGGCGATAAAATCCATTCACCGGCTGGAGCCATCCCTCCAGTGCCGTCGGCTCGCCCCAGAGGCCGGAAACGCCGTTGGCATTGCGGCTCAGCCACTCGAAGAGCGCCTGTCGCGGCCCGCTGGTGCCGAAATACCTGGCGTTGAAATACATGGCGGTTCCGATGGCATCGACGACGCTGCCGGCATGCCATGCCCGGCTCGACCAGGGCAGGGCGCTCAGCCATTGCTCCAGCTCCGGAGCATCGATCTGAACCGCCGGGATTGGTTGCCGTGGCCCGGAGCCGAGCAGCTCGAGCGCATAGCCGACCGAAAGCACGTTGTAGAGCGCCTTCGGATCGTCTCTCAACGCCCGGCCCGGCACACGCGAATGCGCTTCCGGAAAGAGACCCGTCTCCCGATCCTGAAGACCCTGGAGTCGCTCGACGGTTTGCGCCGCATCGAGTCCGGGCGGCAGCTGATCGAAGCCGGCAGCGATCTCGATGGCGTCGCAGAGATGCCGGATCGCCGGCCGCCTGATCCCGTCGGCTTCCAGCGATTCATAGCCCTCAGGTGTTTTCCAGCGCGCAAGGATGTCAGGCCATTGCTCTTTCGCCTTCTGCCCGAGCCTGACCAGTCGATCTTCGACCTCTCCGTTGCCGGATTTCCTGGTGGGTGTGCCCCGGCTCCGCAGCACCTTTGCCGGTACGCCGCCGGCAATTGCAAGCGCAGGAATATCTTGCGTGACGACCGCCCCGGCAGCAATGACGGCGCCGTTGCCGATCGTGACGCCATCGAGGATCACGCAATTGGCACCGATCCAGACGTCGTCGCCGATCAAGATGCCGATGCTGACGACGCCCTGGCGATGGATGGGCCGATCGGGATCGTCGAATCCATGATTGAAGCCGACGATCGATGCATGCGAGGCAATCCGCACGCCGTTGCCGCACGTGACCCTGCCGGAAACGCAGGCATAAGGATTGATCGAGCAATCCTCGCCGAGGATCACATCGCCCCGCACGAGCGCATGCCCCGCAATCCAGGACCGCTCGCCCATCGCCAGGCTCTCGGTGAAGATCGCAGCATTTTCGGCGATATAGGAGGTTTCGGCCAATTCGGCGCCGCAGGATCGCCGGAGTTCTGCCTTGCGGGCGCAATGAGCGGGATGGTCGAGATCCTCCGCGATGCGCTCCCAGGGAAGATATTGCAGCCGGCGCGCTTCTCGCTGTTCATTCGCCGATAATGGGACGCTATTGGCTTGATCCATTTTGACCCTCGCACTCGGCTTCAGTCGCCGAATATCGGCTTAGCAGGACTGTCGGCAGCCGTCTTCCTTCACGAAAGGCTCGAGCCGAATTTGTCCCAGCCTTCCTTGATCGTCTCCATCGCGACGTTCGTCGAGGTGTTGGCAACATGGGGCAGCGTCGAGATGCGTTCGCCGAGAACGCGGCGGTAGCGGCCGATGTCGCGGGTGCGGATCTTGAGGAGATAATCGAACCGGCCGGCGATCATATGGCACTCTTCGACTTCCCGGATCTTCTTGATCGCTTCATTGAAGCTTTTCAGCGCATCCTCGCGGGTGTCGGAAAGTTTAACCTCGACGAAGGCGATGTGGTCGAGCTGCATTTTCGATGGATTGAGGACGGCCTTGAAGCCTTCGATATAGCCGTCGCTGATCAGCCGCTTGAAGCGGATCTGGCACGGCGTCTTCGACAATCCGACCCGCGCGGCGAGGTCGGTGATCGATAGCCTGCCGTCCTCGGCGAGCGCGGCGAGGATCTTTCTGTCGAATTGGTCCAATTCACTAAAGAAATCGGTTTCTGCAGCCATCTGAACTCTCACGGGTGAATTAATAAGTTCATACAGCCTGAAAATGGCGAAAATCAAGTAAGATCGCGATTTGTGCCTGTGATAGGTTATGTGCCGGCAGTGGAGGAACGCGTCCCACCGGCCGGCAGCTTGCCGGGACCGCTGTCGGCGCCGAACGCAAAATGGGGAGTGACATGCACAAGAAAGAGACGGGTGAGGATCAAAAGCCGGATCTGCTCGTTCACTATCGACCACTGGCGATAAAAGCCGTGGCGGCGGCATTCACCCTCAAGCGCGACAAGCCGGATGCGCGCCCGCTCCGCGAGACGGAATATTCCGGCCCGATTTTCACGGACGATGCCACCTGGGATGATGAGCCCGGTGTTCCATTTATCCGTTAGACGAAACATTCACTGATCAGGGATTTCCCATGTTGAACGCAGCGATCGACCCCGCATCCTCCAAAGAACCTACCGGCGGCGCGCCGTTCGCCGCTTTTGCGCCGCCGATCCGGCCGCAATCGGAACTTCGCCAGGCGATCACGGCAGCCTATCGCCGTCCGGAAACCGAATGCCTGCCGCCGCTCGTTGCGGCCGCGCGCGTTTCCGAGGCGAAACGCTATGACATCCGCAGCACCGCTCGCACGCTGATCGAAGCCTTGCGCGCCAAGCACAAGGGCACCGGCGTCGAAGGGCTGGTGCAGGAATATTCGCTTTCCAGCCAGGAAGGCGTGGCGCTGATGTGCCTTGCCGAGGCGCTACTGCGCATTCCCGATACCGACACCCGCGACGCGCTGATCCGCGACAAGATCGCCGAGGGCAACTGGACCTCGCATATCGGCGGCGGCAAATCGATGTTCGTCAACGCCGCCACCTGGGGCCTCGTCGTCACCGGCAAGCTGACGTCGACGGTCAACGCCCGCAGCCTGTCGGCAGCGCTGACGCGGCTGATCGCACGGGCCGGCGAACCGGTCATCCGTCGCGGCGTCGATATGGCGATGCGCATGATGGGCGAGCAGTTCGTCACCGGCGAGACGATCGAGGAGGCGCTGAAGCGCGCCCGGCCGCTCGAAGCGCGGGGCTTCCGCTATTCCTACGACATGCTGGGCGAGGCCGCGACGACGGCCGCCGACGCCGAGCGTTATTTCAAGGATTATGAAAAGGCGATCCACGCCATCGGCAAGGCCTCGAACGGACGCGGCATCTATGACGGCCCGGGTATTTCGATCAAGCTTTCGGCGCTGCACCCCCGCTATGTCAGGGCGCAGGCCGGTCGCGTGATGGGAGAATTGCTGCCCAAGGTCAAGGCGCTGGCCGTTCTCGCCAAGACCTATGATATCGGCCTCAATATCGATGCCGAGGAGGCCGATCGGCTGGAGCTTTCGCTCGATCTGCTCGAGGAGCTCTGCTTCGCGCCGGAGCTTGCCGGATGGAACGGGCTCGGCTTCGTCGTGCAGGCCTATGGCAAGCGCTGCCCCTTGGTGCTCGATTACATCATCGATCTCGCCCGCCGCTCCGGGCGCCGGATGATGGTCCGTCTGGTCAAGGGGGCCTATTGGGACGCAGAAATCAAGCGCGCCCAGCTGGATGGCCTCGACGACTATCCCGTTTATACCCGCAAGATCTACACCGACGTCGCCTATATCGCCTGCGCGCGCAAGCTGCTCGGTGCGCCGGATGCGGTTTTCCCGCAGTTCGCGACCCACAATGCGCAGACGCTGGCGACGATCTATCATCTCGCCGGTCCCGATTTCGCGGTCGGCAAATACGAGTTCCAGTGCCTGCACGGCATGGGCGAGCCGCTCTATGACGAGGTCGTCGGCAAGGAAAAGCTCGACCGGCCCTGCCGCATCTATGCGCCAGTCGGAACCCATGAGACGTTGCTCGCCTATCTGGTGCGCCGCCTCCTCGAGAACGGCGCCAACTCCTCCTTCGTGCACCGCATCTCCGATCCGAACGTTTCGGTCGAGGCGCTGATCGCCGATCCCGCCGAGACCGTTGCGGCCATGCCCGTCGTCGGCGCTCCTCATGTGCAGATCGCTGCGCCGAAGGCGCTCTACGGCCATGCCCGCGCCAATTCGGACGGGCTCGATCTCTCGAACGAGGCGACGCTGACGGATCTGGCGCAGGCGCTCGCCGCCACGGCCGCGAGCCCGTGGCATGTGCTTCCGATCCTCGCCGATGGCACCACCGACGGAGTAACACGCGACGTTCTCAATCCTGCCGATCACCGCGACGTCGTCGGCACGGTCACCGAGTTAAAAGTCGAGGAGGCGGCCCGTATCGTTGCGATGGCGGCCGACTATGCACCGCAATGGGCGGCCGTGCCGCCGGCCGAACGGGCGGCCTGCCTGGAGCGGGCGGCCGACATCATGCAGGCCCGGATCAAAACCCTGATGGGCATCGTCATGCGCGAGGCCGGCAAATCCGCGGCCAACGCCGTCGGCGAAGTGCGTGAGGCGATCGATTTCCTGCGCTATTACGCCGAACAGGCGCGCAAGACCCTTGGGCCCTCCCACGCGCCGCTTGGGCCTATCGTCTGCATCAGCCCGTGGAATTTCCCGCTGGCGATCTTCACCGGGCAGGTGGCCGCGGCGCTGGTGGCCGGCAATCCCGTGCTGGCCAAGCCCGCCGGCGTGACGCCGATCATCGCCTCGGAGAGCGTCAAGATTCTCCACGAGGCGGGCGTGCCGGTCGGCGCTCTGCAATTCGTGCCCGGCAGCGGCCGGCTCGGCGCCGGCATGGTCGGGGCTCCGGAAACCGCCGGCGTCATGTTTACCGGCTCGACCGAGGTCGCCCGCATGATCCAGGCGCAGCTGGCCGAACGGCTGTCGTCGAGCGGCAAACCGATCCCGCTGATCGCCGAAACCGGCGGTCAAAACGGCATGATCGTTGATTCCTCGGCACTGGCCGAGCAGGTCGTGGCCGACGTCATTGCCTCCGCTTTCGACAGCGCCGGCCAGCGCTGCTCGGCGCTCAGGGTCCTGTGCCTTCAGGACGATGTCGCCGACAGGACGCTTGCCATGTTGAAGGGCGCCTTCCGTGAACTGACGGTCGGCCGTACCGATCGCCTGAGCGTCGATGTCGGCCCCGTCATCAACGACGGCGCCAAGGCCGAGATCGACCAGCATATCGAGCAGATGCGCGGCTCCGGCTGCAAGGTGGAGCAGCTGGCGCTGCCCGCAAGTGCGGCGGCGGGCACTTTCGTTCCGCCGACAATCATCGAGATTAAGTCGCTGTCGGATCTGACCAAGGAGGTCTTCGGACCGGTCCTGCATGTCTACCGCTTCAAGAGAAACGGACTCGACCGCCTGATCGACGACATCAATGCCTCGGGCTACGGCCTCACATTCGGACTTCACACGCGGCTTGACGAAACCATCGTGCATGTGACGAGCCGCATCAAGGCCGGCAACCTCTACGTCAACCGCAACATCATCGGCGCCGTCGTCGGCGTCCAGCCTTTCGGCGGCCGCGGCCTGTCGGGAACGGGTCCGAAGGCAGGCGGTCCGCTCTATATCGGCCGCCTGGTGCAGCGCGCCCCGGTGCCGCCGCAGCAGGATTCGGTTCATACGGACCTTGCCCTGCGCGACTACATCGTCTGGCTCGACAAGAAGGGCCTGTCGGGCGAAGGGGAGGCGGCGCGCGGTTATGCCGGCCGCTCGGCACTTGGGCTCGAACGCGAGCTCACCGGCCCGGTCGGCGAGCGCAATCTTTACGCGCTGCATCCGCGCGGCCGCATTCTGCTCGTGCCGCAGACGGAGAGCGGGCTCTATCGCCAGATCGCCGCAGCCCTTGCAACGGGCAATCATGTCGCGGTGGATGCCGGTTCCCTCTCGAAATCGGTGCTTGCCGATCTTCCGGCGGCGGTCGCCAGCCGCATTTCCTGGACCTCGGACTGGGAAAAAGACGGGCCTTTCTCGGGCGCGCTCGTCGAGGGGGATCGCGACAGGGTCCACGCGGTCAACAAAAGGATTGCGGCTTTGCCCGGTCCGCTTCTCCTGGTTCAGGCCGCCACGAGCGAAGAGCTTGCCAGCGATCCTGAGGCCTATTGTCTGAACTGGCTGTTGGAAGAGGTCTCGACCTCGATCAATACCGCCGCTGCCGGCGGCAATGCCAGCCTGATGGCGATCGGCTGACCGAAACCGACGAGGGCGTCAAAAGTCCGCCCTCAAGGCCGCTGACAGAGCCCTCTTTCGTCATGCTCGGGCTTGTGCCGAGGATCTGGCTTCCGTCGATAGGGCAGCAGATCCTCGGCACAAGGCCGAGGATGACGTCGAGGAAAGGGCGAGGTTGCCAGAAAATCGCGGCAGAAGAGCCAGAAAAAATATGCCTTCGGTCATCTTCGCGAACAAACTCGACACTATTGACCATTCTTTTAATAGTTATGCCTATCGTGATGGCCTCGGGCGCAGCCGCCGACTGGAACGGGTCTATTCGCATATAAGCGTGCTGTTGCATGGTGGGCGCCGGAGTTAAGAGCCGAATTTCCTGGGCGGGGGCCACCATTTCATGTCGTTGATTGATCGTCTGTTGCAGCGTATGCGGATCGTGACGAAGGTCCTCTTCTTCGTGGTGCCTCTCGTCATCCTCATCGCGGGCATCGGCCTGTTCGGTTATTTCACGGCTGGTACGCTGAATGGCCAGATGACCCTGACCCGGCAGACGATCGATACGCTTTCCAGTTTCCAGCAGCTGCGATCCTCGCTCACCGCCTTTACCGATCTTCCGACACCGGCCACGCGCGATCGGCTGGTCGCCAGCATCGCCGATCAGCAGAAGGGTGCGGCGACGCTCGATGCCATGTTGATCGATCCCGCCCAGAAACAGCAGATCTCCGCCGTGCGCGAACTCGGCGGCAAGATGCAGGGCGGCGCCGACACGCTCTGGGCGGTGGCGCAGGAGCGTGCCAATACCGAACTGGCGATCGATGGGGCGGTGACGCAACTTTTCAAGGAAAGCCAGACCGCCCGCAAGCAGCTCGACGTTCTTCAGGACCAGGCCAATGGCAAGGAGGCCTTCGTCCGGGCGCTTCTTCTCGACGCCTCGGCCTACAAAAATCTCTCGGGACGCATTGCGAAATTGCGCAAGGCGACCACAGCCGCAGCCGACCCTCAGAAGCTTGCCCAGGCCATCGGCAGCCTTCTGCCACCGCTCGTCAAGGAAGTCGGCGAGGGTGAGGCGCTTGGCTCCGATAAGGCGAAAAGCCAGATCGCCCCGCTGAAGCCGGTTCTGGACAAGCTTGCCGCGATGGCCAAGGACAGCGCCAATCTGTCGCTCGACGGTTATGCTCCCGTCGACCAGGATCTGCAGCGTTTCGAGGAGCAGTTTGCAAAACTTGCTTCCGGTAATGCGGATACAGCGATCGAGCGCTTTGTCGGCATGGATGCGAGCATAGCAACGCTTCGCTCGATGGTGGCGATCGTCAATGCCGCGTTCAAATCGATCGACGATCTGCGACTGCACCTGAGCGAACTGAATAGGCGGGTCGATGCCGAGTCGCGCGATGCGGTTCTGGTGGATCTGAAGGCCTTGCGCGAAAGCGCTGCAAAGCTCGAGCCCCTGAGCGGCAAGAACGCCGCTTTGAAGGATCTTGCCAAGAAGATCGAGCCTTCCCTTGCCCTGATCGAAAAGGGGACCTCGGCACTGATATCGATCGCGGATCAATGGCAGGGCAGCAAGCAGGCAGCGACCGAGCTGGTGGCGGCCGCAAGCCACACGCTCGAACAGTTCGTCAGCACCGCGCAGGAGAGCGGCAAGGAAATCAGCCAGCGCTCGGCCACTATGTCGCTCTCGGCCATGATTGCCGGCACGGTGCTTGCCATCATCGGCGGACTGATGCTGATCGAGACGCTGCGCGGCCCGCTGAAGCGGATCACCCAGACGATGACGAGACTTGCCGCCGGCGATCTCAATGTTCCGATCGGCGATGGCAAGCGCGGCGATGAAATCGGCGACATGATCCGCTCCGTGACGGTCTTCCGCGACCAGGCGCTCGAAAAGACGAGGCTCGAAGAGGTCGCTGAAGCGAACAGGGCGCGGGACGAACAGGAACAGGCCAGCCGCGCAGCCGAGCAGGCACGCATCGAAGCCGAGCAGAGCGAGGCCCTGGACGCCCTCTCCGACATGCTCGGCAAACTCGCCGACGGCAACCTCGCTGCCGTGATGAGCGAGGAGCTGGCCGCCGATTATGTCGCGATGGCCAGGACCTACAACCAGGCGATCGATGCGCTGCGCCGCACACTCGCCGAGGTCCGCAACACCACCTATGAAATCGCCGAGGGCAGCACCAATCTTTCGGGTGCGGCCGACGACCTGGCGCGGCGCACGGAACAGCAGGCGGCTGCTCTCGAAGACAGTTCACGCGTGCTCGGCGAGCTGACCGCCAGCGTGCGTACGACGGCGGAAAATGCGCGCCAGACATCGGTGTCCGTCGCCGAGGCGCACCGGCAGGCAGAGCATTCCGCGGCCGTCGTCGCCAAGGCGGTCGACGCCATGGACGCCATCAACCGGTCGTCGGACAAGGTCACCAGCATCATCGGCGTGATCGACGAGATCGCCTTCCAGACCAATCTTCTCGCATTGAATGCCGGCGTCGAGGCGGCGCGGGCTGGAGAGGCGGGCAGGGGCTTTGCCGTTGTCGCACAGGAGGTGCGCGAGCTCGCACAGCGTTGCGCCACCGCTGCGCGCGAGATCAAGGGTCTTATCTCCAACAGCGCATCGCAGGTCGGCACCGGCGTCAAGCTCGTCGAGGAGACCGGCCAGGCGCTGGCGGCGATCATGGAGCACTTCACCTCGATCAACGGGCTGGTGCAGGTCATTTCGACGGCCACGAGCACCCAGTACAAGGGGATCGACGAGGTCAACAACGCCGTTCGCGACATCGAGCATATCACCCAGCACAATGCCGCCATGGTCGAGGAAAACACCGCCGAAATTCACCGGCTGCGGCAGCAGGTGGAACTGCTGAACGAACGCATCTCCCGCTTCCAGACCGCCGACGCCCGCAGAGCCTCAACGGCCGCCAGCCAGCGGATCGCCCTGGCCTCCTGAGGGGATATCGTTGGCTGTCCCGCGGACCGAGCCTTAGAAATCGGCGACCTTGCCCCAGGCCGAGGTCGCAAAGCGGTAGGGATGATAGGGCCGTGGATCGACAATCGGCTCGTCGCCGGTGACGATATCGGCAATCAGATGACCGGCGCCGGGTCCGATGCCGAAGCCGTGGCCGCTGAAGCCCGCAGCGAGGATGAAACCCGGAAGGGCGGCGGTCTCGCCGATCGCCGGCACGCCGTCCGGCGTGCTGTCGATATAACCCGCCCAGGCCGCGTTGATGTCGGTGTTCTTCAAGGCGGGCAGAAGCTCGAGCGCCCGCGCATGCGTGAGTGCAATGGTGGCCTCGTCTACCGCCGGGTCGAGGATGCGCATGCGTTCCATCGGCGTCTTGCTGTCGAGCCGCCAGCGCGCCAGCGATTCATGGCCCGAGCGAAATCCCTCCAATCCGCCGGGTGCGAGGCTTCGCCAGCGTCGGGCGAACATCGGGAGGAACTGCCGCGCGAAACGCAACTGCTGCGCGGTGGGATCAATGCGGCCGCGGCCGCTGATCGCAAGCGTGTAACCGCCGTCGCCGCGACGTGTCACGGAAACCGCGGATGTATGCAGGGCATCCGGCAGGCCGGTGGCACCCGGTGAAACCGAGAGGATCGACGAGCGGATCGAGGCTTGTGGAAATCGGATGCCGAGCTGCCGGCAGAAGGAGGAGGCCCAGGCGCCACCGGCGAGGATCGCGATTTTTGTCCGGATCGTGCCATGCTCCGTGACAACGCCCGAAAGCCTGCCGCCTTCGATCTCGACGCCGCGGGCCGCACAGGACTGATGCACCGTGCCGCCGAGCTTGACGATCGCACGCGCGACGGCCGGCGCCGCATTTGCCGGATCGGCGGTGCCGTCGGTCGGTGAAAACACCCCGCCTTTCCACACGGCGCCGGTCGCACGCCCGCGTTCGGTCGCCTCCGCGCTGCTCAGCATATGCGTCGTGACGCCGACCGACCGGGCGAACTCGCCCCAACGAGCCCAGCCGGAAAGCTCCTCGTCGCTGTTGCTGAGATAGAAGAGACCGCAGCGGCGGAAGCCGGTGTCCTCGCCGGTTTCGGCAGCGAAGCGCTCCCACAAATCGAGGCTCTTCGTCGACATCGGCAATTCACGGGCGTCGCGGTTCTGCTGGCGGCACCAGCCCCAGTTGCGGCTCGATTGCTCCGCGCCGACAAGGCCTTTCTCGACCAGGGCGACCTTCAATCCGCGACGTGCCAGATAATAGGCGGCGAAAACGCCGACGATGCCGCCGCCGATCACCACCGCATCGGCGGCGGCGGGCGGCAGTGGTGTGGTGTCGACGCGCGTGAGCGGTGCGGGCATGGCATGGTCTCCGGTTCAGGGCTAGTCTAACGGATCCGAAGCCGCGCCTTTGCCGGAGATCGGCCGGCGGCAGCAGAAGATTCTGTCTTGCGGGGAGTCCGACAGCCGTTTGTGCTTCTCGATATCCCGCAATCTGATCGACACCGCCTTGGTATATGTTAAGCTCGACGCTGGAAAGCCGCAGCATAATCTGCTGCGTCGTTGGCGATCTCTAGCACACGAAGGCGCGTG
The DNA here is from genome assembly GCF_002531805.1 of Rhizobium sp. M1. Lineage (NCBI taxonomy): Bacteria > Pseudomonadati > Pseudomonadota > Alphaproteobacteria > Hyphomicrobiales > Rhizobiaceae > Rhizobium > Rhizobium sp. M1. The sequence goes on from NZ_NWSW01000008.1 coordinate 36,556, forward strand.
ATGAAACTCGACCGGATCGACATAAAAATCCTCTACGAACTGCAGAAGAATGGCCGCGTCACCAATGTAGAACTCGCCGAGCTGGTCAATCTGTCGCCGAGCCCGTGCCTGATGCGCGTGAAGAAGCTGCAATCCGAAGGCTACATCGAAGGCTATTCGGCTCAGATCAATGTCAGCAAGCTCGGGCAGACGCTGACCGTGTTCACCGAGATCACCCTGAAGAACCATCGGCAGATCGACTTTGCCCGTTTCCTTGCGGCGATCGAGAAGGTCGACCAGGTGATCGAATGCCATCTGGTCTCGGGCGGTTATGACTACCTCTTGAAATTCGTCACCGCCGGCATCGACGAATATCAGACGATCATGGAGCGGCTCACCGATATGGATGTCGGCATCGACAAATATTTCAGCTTCGTCGTCCTGAAATCGCCGATCATCAAAGCCCACATGCCGCTGACCACCTTGTTTCCGCATTAATGCATGTCGCCCCGGAAGCGTGCCGCGGTGCCGCCGTGGGCATTCCACAGAGCGTAAACTGCGCGAAGGATGAGTTGGTCCAATCACGCGGCGGAAATCTGCTCAGCAGATCTAGATTCTAAAACCGGCGGCTTGAGTCAATCTCTGCGCTTTCAAAAAGGGGATCAAGGGCAATCCTGCCACCGCCGTACACGACCAGAGTCAATGCCATGGCAGCCCAGGGAAGATGGAAGTTGGCCCAGCCGTCCGGTATGGTGAGTTGGATCACTGCCGTCATCACGAGCAGGCCAAGTGCCGCGTAGCGGGTGCCAAGACCGAGCACCAATAGGACGGGCAGGACAAGTTCGGCAATTCCGGCCGCTGCCGCCATGGTCACCGGCATAGGGTAGGGAAATTGATTGCCGAATATGTGCAGCTTGAATTCCTGTTCGAACAGATATCTGGCGCCGGTCGAGAGGGCCAGAAATCCGTCCCACTTTGTCAGCCCCGATTTGAAGAACGGGATCGCCAGGCCGACTCGCAGCGCCAGAAGCGGCAGCGACGTTGGAACAGAGGCGAGCAGGCGCTCGGCCCGACGATGAAGAGCGATAAGCGCGGCGCCGCGGCCGCGAAAGGAAGCAAGGTCGATATTCACGGAAGGTTTCCTTCAATAGGTTCAAAAGCGCTGAATGCGCCAAGGCCGAGCAGACCGACGAACGCTGATCCAAAATCGAAATCGGGGGCGGCGGCGAACGCCGCTTGCGCCGCCTCGACGATGGTCGCGCCATCTAGGAGGAGGGCCACGAATGCGGCATCGCGCGGCGGTATGATATGGACTTCGACGTGCATCGCCGGCCGCACGACCAGCACGGCCTCCGCCTGCCGGCCGGCGACCGGCGCCAGGGTCTCGCCCTGATGGGCGCTCCAGATGGCGCCGGCTGGAAAATCCGACTGGATGAGCCGGGCCGAGGGATGCGGGACGAGCGCCACTTCGGCAAGTCGTTCCGGTGCCATGCCCGCGAATGCGGTGACCGTGAGCGGCCGGCTATCCGCGGCATGATAGGCGCGGGTCCAGGCGACCTCAATTCGCGCCACATCGGGCAAATAGGCGAGAGCTGCCGCGGGCGGGAACGCTGCGATGAAATCCGGAAAATCGTCGCCATAGTGCATAATCAGCGGCGAGGCGGGCTTGTGATCTGCGGCATAGGCACGGGCCATGCCGGCGAAAAAGTCGGAGCCGACAAGCCGCTTCGTTATCGGGAAGCGCTGGCCGAGTGCCGTCGTCAGCCCGACATAGACATTGTTGCGGTAGACGGCGAAGCGTGATGAATCGGCTACGCCCCGGGCGGTGGTGATGCCTGGTGGAAGTGGCCGGCCCGGATGAAGCAGCGCGTCGGCAAAGGCATCCTGGCTTTCGATGAAACTCATGGTCATGCCACCCGGATTGTGCCGCGAACCAGGGCCGCCTCGATCAGCATGGCATCGGCGCGAACCGCTTCCGCGTGAAGGGTGGCAAATTCCGGTACGTTATTGTCCCATTCGATCAAGGTCGGCAAAGCGCCGGTCATCGCCAGCGTGTGCCGGTAAAGCTCTACGACGCCGGTTTTGACAGCAGTACCGTGAGCGTCAATTAAAAGCCGGTCGCCGGCGCCGTCGACAGTTTCGTCATAGCCCGCCAAATGAATTTCACCCACTCGCTCGACCGGAAAGCGGTCGATATAGGCTACCGCATCAAGCCGATGGTTCACGGCCGAAACCATGACATTGTTGACGTCGAGCAACAGCCCACAACCGGTGCGGTCGGCGATTTCCGTCAAGAAATCTACTTCGTCGATCGTGCTCTCAGCGAACAACACGTAGGTCGACGGATTTTCGAGCAGCATTTGCCGGCCGAGCCATTGCTGAGTCTCGTCGACATGGTCGACCACCCTTGCCAAGGTCTCGGGCGTATAGGGCAAAGGCAGGAGGTCGTTGAGGAAGCCGGTGTCGTGGGTCGACCAGGCGAGATGCTCCGAAAAGCTCTGCGGCCGGTAACGGTCGATGAGGCCGCGAAGCCGCTTCAAATGTTCCTTGTCGAGATCGCGCGCAACACCAATGGATAGGCCTACGCCGTGGAGCGACAACGGATAGCGGTCGGCGACCGCCTCAAGGTAGCGGTGCGGCGGGCCACCGGCACCCATGTAATTTTCGGCATGGACCTCGAAAAAACCGACATCCGGCCTGTTGGCGAGAATGGTTTCGTAATGCTCCGGCTTGAGGCCAAGGCCGGCGCGTGGCGGCAAGACGGTGGCTCGGTTTGCGGAAACGGCCATTGCTATTCTCCCGATATCGGCGGATGAGGCGGAGGCCCGACAGCCCGGGCCTCCGGTCGGGCTCAGCCCTTCATGGGTTCCAACATGCCCTTATGGCCGTCGACATTCATCGAGGTGCAGGTGCCGGCGGGGACCGCCTTCCAGGCGTTGCCTTGATAGTCGACCGTTGAGGTGCCTGCGCAGGTGGTGCCGGGGCCGGCCGCGCAATCGTTCTGGCCTTTTAGCGCGATACCATAGCATTTCTCGTTGCCAACCATCTTCTCGGGGGCAAGCGGTGCAGCGTAGGACGCGGATGCGATTGCACTGGCGAGCGAGCCGGCGAGGGCGAGCGTGAGCGTGGAACGGTTCATGAATGATCTCCTCTTTAACGCAGGCCGATCATCGGCTGCGTAACCACTCATTCGTTCCGGAGAGTTCCGAAGTTACGTCGGGCCGCGAACACAAGTTCGTGATGTCAGCGTCTGCCGGGGAGTCGCAGTTTTCCAGCACGACCCGACCCGGTGCGCGCTTGATCTGGCAACCGCGTCGCTATGGCTTCGAGGCAGGCATTCCGGCGGCTACGATTATCTGTTGAAATTCGTCACCGCCGGTATCGACGAATACCGGGCGACCATGGAGCGGCTCACCGACATGGATGTCGGCATCGACAAATATTTCAGCTTCGTCGTCCTGAAGTCGCCGATCATCAAAGCCCATATGCCGCTGACCACTTTGTTTCCACATTAGAGAGCGCGCATTGCGCCGGCATTTATGATCCGCACTTGGCCTCCTCTGTGACAGCTGTCGCAACACTCGGCAGGTGTGGCTGGGTCGTGGAGAGATTTCGAAATTATCGGCTAAAACAACGCTTTGTTCGGCAACGCCGCCTTCCGCATTGCCTTAATCTCGGGTGACACAACGATCCACCCCTCAACCTGGCCGCTGCCCTATCGCGCTCGGAAGCAGTCTACCCCCCCGCCTCGTAGATTCAGAACCGCCTCCCAAAGAAGGAAGATGACATGTCACTGCTGGTCACCATCGACACCGATCCGGATTTCACTCCAAAGGATGCGATCCCCGGACCGGAGCGGCTCATTTCGGGCAATCCCTTTTTCAAGACCTGGGCCCAGGATGCGTCCAAGGGAGAGAAGGTGTTAACCGGCGTCTGGGAAGCGACGCCCGGCGAGCATCATTCGATCAAGGGAACGACCTACGAATTCTGCCACATCATTTCGGGTCTCGTAGAAATCGAGGAGAAGGGCGGGGAGACGAAAACCTACCGTGCTGGTGACAGCTTCGTCATGAAGCCGGGTTTCGTCGGTGTTTGGCGCACGATCGAGACTGTCCGCAAAATCTATCTTTGTGTTTACGAGTGACCCGCAAAACTCAGGTGCGCCCGATGGCGCACCTGTGAATTCGCGATGGGCGACTTCGGGAATTTGAACCGCCGCGATGGCGCGCCTCCTCAATAGCCTATATCGATGATCTGCCCGCTCTTGTAATGCTGCCGGGCTCGCGAGCAGCTCCTTCGGTGCCCGCATCAGAATGGCCCACTGCGATCTGCGAACGCTCCATGAGGCTCTCGCCGGCGCGGCGAGATGATCGCGGCGACAATGCCCCGACGACAGCGGCAGGGGAGATCAGTAGTCCTGCGCACCATCGGAAGCTCTTTCAACGAATCCGGCGACGGCGACGATGGCTGTCTCCGTGTGCGGCAAGGCGGCCAGTTCGCCAAGTGTCACGGGTTTGACGGGAGGGCGCAGTCGATGGTAGCCGACCTCGCCGGCCGCAACGCCACGGCATTGCGCCAGCAGTTCAACCGCAGTCAGACCGCACAGCCGGCCTTGACACGGTCCCATTCCACATCGGGTGAACGCCTTCATTTGGTTAGGGCCCGGCACGCCGAGCGCCGCAACTTCACGCAGCTTGCCAGCCGTAATTTCCTCACAGCGGCAGACGATGGTGCCGTCGTCTTCTGGCACACGACACGTTTTGGCGGGTCGGAACCGATGCTCTATGAAACTCCTGCCTCTGATGGCGCGCGCGAGCTTTCGTGCGAGTTCGTTGCGGCGCTGTTCGTAGACACCCTGACCAATTCGATTGAGATCGAGCGCTGCAGTCAGGCCCGCCAACTCACCTTGGTGAGCCGAGGCAACCGCCCCGACAATTCCCGCCGCATCACCGGCGATCGAGACCCCCGGAACCGAACTTGCGCCGCGAATGTCGACGGCCGGGCGGAAGGCTGCCAGGCGCTCGTCCCAGACGTAGTCGCATCCGGCTGCCAGCGCGAGATTGAGGTTGGGCACGATCCCCTGATGCAGAAGGAGCAGGTCGCCTTCGACGTGCAGGGACTTGTCGCCGCGATGAAGCCGCAAGCCGCTGAATTGTCCGGAACCAACCGCCTCGACCGCGGTCGCTCCGCGGATGACACGGGTTCGACGGTGAACCTCCCAGAGGAGCTTCAGGCCCTTGAGGGCATAGGGCGACGCGGCAAAGCCAAGCACGTGAGGCAGGGCAAAGCGCCAGTTTTCGACCGGCGTGGTATCGACGACCGCTATCACGGACACGCCTGCCCGGAGAAGTTGGCTTGCCAGCAAGTACAGCAGCGGCCCGGTCCCGGCGAGGATGGTTCGCCCGGACGGCACGAGACCCGACGACTTCATCAGGATCTGCGCCGCCCCCGCCGTCATGACCCCGGGCATGGTCCACCCCGGGAATGGGAACGGACGCTCGAGCGCGCCGGTCGCGAGGATCACGCGATGGGCTGCGATCGGTCGAGCGATGCCTCCGAGCGAGATCCCGACCTCGAGCCCATGCGCGCCGTCGCCAGTTTCCTCGTCGGCAGGCCCGACGCTCCAGACTGTCGCCCGACGGGCATAGCTCAAGTCTGCCGCCAGAAACCGCTCTGTGATCATCCGACCGGCAGCGTAGTCTGGCCCCATGCGCGCGAGATCGGCGTTCGAAGCCCTGTCGACCGACCGATAGATCTGGCCACCGGGAGATTCGTTTTCGTCGGCCAGCAATACGGTGATGCCGTGGGCCGACGCTTCAACGGCTGCCGCGAGGCCGGCAGGCCCCGCGCCAACTATGATCAGGTCGTAGGCAGGTGCGAGATCAGCGGCAGAGTGAATGTTCCGGATCATGCTTCCTGTCCCACCACGGCGGCGCCATCCTGCGTTTCGACCCGCATGCCCTCTTCCACGGTGATCAGGCAAGCCTGTCGGTTCGCCCGGTCGTCGATCTTAACGAGGCACTCGAAGCACACGCCCATCATGCAATAAGGACCGCGGGCAGCGCCGGAAACCGGAGAGCGGCGGGTGGTGCAATGTCCGGCAGCCAGCAGTGCAGCGGCGACGCTGTCGCCGCTGCAGGCGGTGGTCGGCGTGCCGTTGAATGTGAAGGAGACAGAACTCTCCGTTCTGTCAGGCAGCCGCTGGAACACGGAACCTCCGGGAATGAAAGACGGAGAGATCTGCGCAGAGCTCGCCAGCCGAAATTTGCCGTGGCAGGACCAGCGCATGGTTCGCCGCCAGCGTCACGCCGGAATGGCAGGCGAATGCAAACGCACCTGGAAACCTCTCCGATTGCTCGTAAATGGGGTAGCCGTCCGTCGTCACCACACGGAATGCCGCCCAGGTCCGCACCGCCTTCACATCCCTCAGAAGTGGGAATGTGCGCACAGCGCGTTCGGCCATGACTGCGGAAATCGGCCCTCGCGGCCGCTGGTGATCGATTGTCGCTTCCTTGCTCTCCCCGATCAGCACTGAGCCCTCGTCTGTCTGCCGCAGGTAGCCGGTGGCATGGCTGAGGAAGGGCTTCAGCCGCTCGGTGACGATAATTTGGCCGCGGCTGGGCGTGAGCGGAACGTTCAGCCCAACCATCGGGGCGAGCGCGGTGTTGCCGATGCCGGCCGCAAGCACAATCTTGCCGGAAGTCAGCGTCCACCCGTCCCCAGACAATTCGAATGCGCCGGCCCTGTGGTGTATCGCCGTCGTCTTCCGATGCGGCAGATAATGAACGCCACGCTGCTGCAGCGCCTTGTGAAAGGCCGCGAACAGCCGCAGCGGGTTGACGTGTCCATCGAGAGGACTGAAAATCGCGCCTGCCACGGTCTCCCCGACCAGTGGCAAGCGGCGGCGTGTCTCCGCCTGATCGAGTATCTCATATTCGAGCGGCGGAGTACCTTCCGCCTCCATTCCCGGCTGGGTGGCGAGCTTCGCCATGGATGCGATCCCGCGCTGCAGCTCCGTTGGCGTGAGCCGAATCGAGAAACCGCCCGATTGGATGAAGCCAGTGTCGATGCCGGTTTCTGCCTTGAGCTCGGCTGCCAGTCGATGCCAGTTCGCCGTCGAGGTTCGCGACCACCGCGAATAGGCGGCATTGCCGAGGCCCTTGCTTGAGCTCCAGACGAGACCGAAATTTGCCCGGGCGGCCCTGTTTGCCAAGTCGCCTTCGTCGACGATTGCGACCCTTTGTCCGCATCTCGACAGGCCCCAGGCTATCGATACGCCTACCAGCCCGCCGCCGATGACGATTAGGTCGTAATCCATTCCGCTAGCTTCCCCCAGGCACCCCACGGCTTTCTCCGGATTTGGCCTCACGATCAGATTGCGCCGACTTTGACCTTCGAACCGTCAAGGAGGCGCGACAGGCGGAAGGGGGTGGGGTCAACACAGGGTGTATCATTGGCAACCAGGTCGGCCGCCAGGCGGCCGATGCCCGGGCCAAGGCCGAAGCCATGGCCGGAGCAGCCCGCGGCCAAATAGAGCCCTTTCACACCGTCGGCCGGCGAGATGACCGGCACCGCATCCGGCGTGAAATCCACGTAGGCTCCCCAGCTGTCGGCGAGTTCGACTCCCGTCAATGCAGGAAACTGCTCGCTGACCCGTTTCAAAATAGCCGCAATCGTGCGGCGGCTCGGTGGCGGGTCAAGAACGCGCATCCGCTCGAAGGCCGATAGTTTACTCTTGCTCAAGCTTCCGAATGCTTCCGGCCCCTGGAGGAAGGATTTGCCGATGCCGAACTGCACCGCTTTCAGACGCTTCATGAACATCGGCATGAACCAGCGGGCATAGCGAATGCCTTGTGGGGTGATGTCGAGCATCGCCCTGCCGCTGATCGCAAGCGTGTAGCTGCCATCCAACCGGCGGGTCAGCGCGCAGTCCGGCGTATAGATCGCCTCGCCCACATTCGCTGTGGGCCGCGTACGAAGCGCTGTCTGGCGCACGCTTGCCTGCGGGAACAGAACTCCGTGCTGGCGACAGAACATGGACGTCCAGGCACCTCCGGCGCAGAGAACGGCTTGGGTCCGGATTGTTCCCTTTTCTGTGATCACCCCGGCTACTGCTCCATTCGTCAGATCAAGACCTCGCGCAGCGCACTCCTGATGGACCGTCGCTCCAAGTTTGCGAGCGCCCTCAGCGATCGTCGGCGCGGCGATGGCGGGCTCGCCCTTGCCATCGTCAATCGAATGAACCCCGCCGAGCCATCGGCGACCATTTGCCGGGATTGCGGCAGCCGCTTCCGCGGCACCAAGCATCTTCGTGTTGACGTTGAACTGGCGGGCCGTATGACGCCATGCTTCCCATTCCGCCAATTGCTGCGGATTGTCGGTAGCGTAGAGCAAGCCGCATCGACGGAAACCGACGTCCTCGCCAATTTTGGATTCAAACTCACCCCAGAGCCGCAGCGCGACACCCGAGAGCGGCAACTCCCGCTCATCCCGGTTCTGCTGGCGGCACCAACCCCAGTTGCGGCTCGACTGCTCGCAGCCGACATGGCCTTTTTCGACCAGAGCGACCGACAGTCCCCGCTCAGCTAGAAAGAAAGCCGCCGTTGCGCCAATGATGCCGCCGCCGATGACGACGACATCCGCCGTGGCGGGGAGTTCTTCATCGCTGTGTATTCGTTTGAGGAGTGGAGACATGGAGGCTGACCTGAACTGATTTGGAACCGACTTATACGGCACTGTTTCTGCCTCTCCGGCAGAAGCATCTGAGCCGATGACGGCTATCGTATCGAGTTGAAATGGCGGTGCGAGCCGGCCGCAAATGCGGTGGGCTGGGGCAGACTGCCTGGATCAAAGTTTGGTGTCATGCGCGTCCTCGAAGTGAACTCAGCTGAAGCTACCGGAGGAAGGCGAGCAGCATGCATCGAAAGAAAATGCAGGGACGGCGGAATGTTCCGTGTTCGGCGGCATGACAGTCAAAACTTCGGCCGTTGAGCACGTAAGTTGTAAAGCATCGTCTGACGACAATGGTTTTGAATCGACTTCCGGTCGTAGCACGACAGATGCCGGGTTCAGGGCCACATCAACCCGACTGCTGCCGGCTCCAATTGATGCGCGCGCACAACCAAAATAGAGATCTAAGCCATGCCTACGGAAATTAATGATTGCCCAGCGCTTGCTATGATCCATACGGTTCCCGGGATCATCCCCGCATTTAACGAACTCGTCGGTGTCCATCTGCCCAGTTGGCGCTCGTTCAACATGTTAGATGAGAGCCTGCTGGGAAACACAATTCGTGAAGGCGCGTTGTCACCTCAAACTATGCGGCGGCTAGCGGGTCACATTTGGTCGGCGGTGGATGCAGGGGCTTCGGCGGTCCTCGTCACCTGTTCCTCACTCGGTCCTGCAGTGGATGCGACAATGTCGCTCTGCCCCGTCCCGCTCTTCCGGATAGATGATGGCATGGCGATTGAGGCGATCCGGCGCGGGAACCGAATTGGCGTCCTTGCAACTCTGCCTACGACAATGAATCCTACAACCCGGCTAATTGAACGCCATGCTCAAAGAATGGGGCATAAGGCTTCCGTGACCGGTCGTCTTTGTGATGGCGCCTTTGAAAAATTGCGAAGCGGGGACAGGGCGGCGCATGATGCAATGATACGTGAAGGCCTCGCTTCACTCGTGGGCAGCGTCGACGTGGTTGTCCTTGCTCAAGCGTCAATGGCGAATGCTCTCAATAAAATGAGCGAGGCATCGGTGCCGGTACTTGCTAGCCCTGAGCTTGGCGTCCTACACATGTCCTCCGCACTGAACGCGCTCGCGCGTTGAAGAAAGTGCGCGCAGTTAATGCATGTCGCCCGGAAGTGTGCAGCGGTTCCGGGACAACGACATGCATAAAAACAATGGGTTAAAGCGCGTCGCATGAATCAAATTTGATGCGACGCGCTTTAGGCCAGCGGTTCACCGGTTTTCAGCGGTTCGAAACAGGCCGGCTTGATGCTGCGCGATCCTGCTCGCAAAGCAGTGACCAAAGAAGGTCTCGCGCATCAGGCGGCGCGGCATTGTCTAGACAAGGCAGTCTACCGCGAGCCGCACCATCGGGTCTGACTTCAGTGGCGGCAATAGCTCCGCACCAATTCCGGATCCTGCTGGAGCCCGTCGAGCCAGGCCGGGTCGAGTGTCGGCACGGAGGAGAAGAGCAGTTGCGAATAGGGATGCTGTGGCGCCTTCACTTTCGAGGGGGTGATTTCCTCGACTTTCCGGCCGCCATACATCACGACGATCTCGTCGCAGATTGCCTCCACCACCGACAGGTCGTGGCTGATGAAGATGTAGGAAAGGCCGAGTTCGCGTTGCAATTCCTTGAGCAGGTCGATGACGGCGGCAGCGACAACGGTGTCGAGCGCCGAGGTGATCTCGTCGCAAAGGATCAGCTTCGGATCGGCCGCAAGCGCCCGCGCGAAGTTGACGCGCTGCTTCTGTCCGCCAGAGAGTTCTCCCGGCCGGCGGTGGCGCAGATTGCGGGGAAGGCGCACCATGTCGAGCAGTTGATCGATCCTGGTGTTTCGCGCCTGTCGATCCATGCGGTGGTAAAAAACCAGAGGCCTGGCGAGGATGTCCTCGACCGATTTTGCCGGATTGAGCGCGGTGTCGGCATATTGGAAGACGATCTGCATCTCGCGCAGCTGATCGCGTGAACGCTCGCGCGCATTGCGGCGCAGTTCCGTGCCGTCGAAGACGATCTTGCCGACTGCGGCCGGCAGGATGCCGGCGATGGTGCGGGCAAGCGTCGACTTGCCGCAACCGGATTCGCCGATGATGCCGAGGTTGCGCCCTTTTTCCACTGTCAGGCTCACATGCTCGACCGCGCGTACGAGAGGAAGGCCGTCGGCCTGGCGCTGCCCATAACCCGCAACGACGTCCTCGATCTTCAGGAGCGGCGCCGTCGCACTCTCGGCGATGCCTGCCGCGCCGCGCGGTTTCGGCTCGAAGGCCGCAAGCAACTGCCGGGTATAGGGATGCTTGGCATTGTTGAGGATTTCTTCGGTGGTGCCGGTTTCCTGGGTCTCCCCGCCTTTCAACACCACGATGCGGTCGGCGATCTGCGCGACGACGGCAAGGTCGTGGGAGACGTAGACACCTGATATGCCGCCCTTCTTCATGACCGATTTGAAAGCACGCAGCACTTCGATCTGGGTTGTCACATCGAGCGCCGTCGTCGGCTCGTCGAAGATGACAAGTGTCGGGTTGCCGATCAGCGCCATGGCGGCAGCCAGACGCTGCAGCTGCCCGCCGGAAACCTGATGCGGATAACGGCTGCCGATCGTTTCCGGTTCGGGCAGGGACAGCGCCCGGAAGAGCTCGATCGCCCTGGCACGCGCATCTTCCGGCGACATCAGCTGATGAATACGGGTGACCTCGATCACCTGATCCATGATCGATGTGGCCGGGTTGAAGGCGGCGGCGGCCGATTGCGGCACATAGGCGACCTCGGTGCCGCGTATTTTGGCGCGCTGCTTTTCGCCGAGCCTGACTACATCCTTACCGCCGACCGAAACACTGCCGCCGGAGATGCGACAGCCCGGCCGGGTATGGCCCATCAGGGTCAGGGCAATCGTCGTCTTGCCGGAGCCGCTCTCGCCGATCAACGCAACGATCTCGCCCTCGGCAACGTCAAGGTTGACGCCTTTGATGATCTCGACGCGTCGGCCGGAATCGGTGGTTGCTTCGACCTTGAGGTCACGGATTTCGATGAAATTGCTCATGACTCGCTCCGATCGCGGATTTTCTGCGGCAGGTTGTCTATCAGCAGGTTGACGCTAATCGTCAGGCTGGCAATGGCAAGCGACGGAAACATGACCGCCGGCGCGCCGAAGGGAAGACCGCCGATATTCTCACGCACGAGTGCGCCCCAATCAGCATAGGGCGGCTGGACGCCGAGACCCAGGAAGGAAAGGCCGGACAGCAGCAGGACGATGAAGACGAAGCGGATGCCGAGGTCGGCAAGCACCGGCCCGACGATGTTGGGCAGGATTTCCGAGCGAATGAGATAGAGGGTGCTCTCGCCGCGGATGCGTGCGACGGTGATGAAATCCATTGCATTGATGTTGACGGCGAGTGCCCGGGCGAAGCGATAGGCGCCGGGGATATAAATCACCGACAGTGTCAGGATCAGAACCGGGATCGAGGAGCCGACTGCGGCAACCACCACCAGGCCGAAAAGCTTGCTCGGGATAGAGTTGAGGGCGTCGAGGAAGCGGCTGAGAATCGTGTCCAGCCAGCCGCCGGCGACGGCTGCGATCATGCCGAGCACGACGCCGCTGAAACAGGCGATCGTCACCGCCGCGAGCGAGATGCCGACCGTATAACGCGCACCCATGAGAATCCGCGAGAGCATATCGCGGCCGAGATAGTCGGAGCCGAGCCAGAGTTCCCGGCTCATCGGGCCGAAATAGTCGAGATCGACAATCTCGCCGACGGGATGAGGGATGATCCACGGTGCGAAGATCGCGACGAGCGACCACAAGAGGATGACGGCAAGGCCGATCGCGCCGACGATGTTGAAGCGATAGCCGAGCCGGACTCCGGACGGCCGGTCGGAAGTGGTCTCGGAACGGGTCATTGTCATCGGAGCCTCGGATTGGAAAGGATGGCGACGATATCGGCGATGGTGATCAGCAGCAGGTAACCAAGGCAGAAGATCATCGCGCAGCTCTGGATCAACGGCAGGTCGCGGGTGGCGACGGCATCGAGCATCAACTTGGCGATACCGGGATAGTTGAAAATGGTCTCGACGATGATGACGCCTCCGAGCAGATAGGAGAGCGACAGCGCAACGGCATTGACGATCGGCCCCAGTGCGTTGGGCAGCGCATGGCGAAAGACGATGCGCGGCCGCGAGGCGCCTTTGAGCAAGGCCATCTCGACATAGGGTGTGCTGAGCGTCTCGATGACAGCTGCCCGCGTCATGCGGATCATCTGCGCGGAGACGACGAAGGTCAGGGTGATCACCGGCATGGCGTAGACGCGCATAATGTCGGTCAGGCTATGGACCTCATTGGCGAAAGAGAGCGCCGGCAGCCATTTCAGATAGACGGCGAAGATCAGCACGGCCGACGTCGCCACCATGAATTCCGGCACGGAGATGACGCCGATAGTGATTACGGTGACGATCCGGTCGTAGAGGCTGCCGCGCAGCATCGCCGCGGTGATGCCGAGCGTCAGCGCGATCGGCACCGAGAAGAGCGCGGTGACGCCGGCAAGTTTCAGCGTATTGACGAAGCGGCCGGCAATGAGACTGGCGACAGGCATTTCGTTGGCATAGGACGTGCCGAGGTCACCCTGCAGCAGCCCGATCGACCACCGCAGGAAACGGAACAGTGCGGGCTCGTCGAGATGCATGGCCTTGCGCAGGCCTTCGACGGCTTCCGGGGTGGCAGCCTGGCCGAGCAGGATCGTCGCCGTATCTCCCGGCAGGAGCGTTGTCGCGAAGAAGACGGCGAAGGAGACGATCGCCAGCGTGATCACGGCGACGAGCAATCTGCTCAGCACAAGGGACAAGACGTGAGTGTTCACGGGCGCCTCCCTTTCTGCGTTCGAGTTGAATCCATCAATACGAATGGAGGGACCGGAACGGCGCGGCTGCTCCGGTCCCCGTCTGTTTTCGTCAGGCTTCGAGCCAGACATATTCCGCGAAAGCATACCCCATCTGGCCGCCGAGCGGGTTGGCTTCCAGGCCCTTGAGCTTGGCAGCGATTGCGTCGACGTTGGAGAGATAGGCCGGGATAATCGTGCCGGCCTCCTGGGCCACCATGACCTGCATATCGTTGTAGATCGCCTTGCGCTTCTCCTGGTCGAGCAGTCCGCGCGCCTCGATCAGCATCTTGTCGAATTTCTCGGACTTATACTGGCTTTCATTCCAGGGCGCGTCCGACGCATAGAGCAGCGAGAACAGGATGTCCGGCGTTGGGCGCGGGTTGATGTTGCCGAAATGGATCGGCGCCTTGAGCCAATAATTGTCCCAGTAGCCGTCGGCCGGAACGCGTTGAACATCGAGCTTCATGCCGATCTCGGCGCCTGCAGCCTGCATGATCATGGCCATGTCGATCGAGGAGTTCGCCGCATCCGAGGCGATGACCGGGATCGACTGTCCCAGCACGCCGGCTTTTTCGAAGTGGAACTTCGCCTTATCAGGATCAAAGCCCCGCGCTTTCAGATCTGCGTTGCGATAGAAGTTGACGGGGGAAACCGGCTGGTCGTTGCCGACTTCACCAAGGCCGCGTAGCGCCGATTTGACGATCTGCTCGCGGTTGACCAGATATTTCATGCCTTCAATGAAGTCCCGCTTGCTGCCGGGCTCCATGTCGAGGCGGATGTTGAGGTTGGTATAGTTACCGGAGGTCGTCTTTGACAGGACGAAGCCGTCGCCCTGGGCTTCGACGAGGCGCATCGAGCGCGGGTTGATCGCAGATGCCAGGTGAATATCGCCCGACAGCAGCGCGTTGACACGGGCATTGTCATCGCTGATGGCGAAATATTCGAAGGAATCGACGTTCGGGCCGGATTTCCAGTAATTCTTGTTCTTGATCCCGACCGAGCGCACGCCCGGCTCGAAGACCTCCTTGACGAAAGCACCGGTGCCGTTGGCCTTGGTGAAATCGGTCGTGCCATCGGCGACGATCATGAAATGATGCATCGCAAGGATGGTCGGCAGGTCGGCATTCGCATTGGCGAGCGTGATCTCGACGGTCTGCTTGTCGATCGCCTTGAAGCCCGTCATCTGAGCGGCGATCTTGGCAACTTTCGAGCCGACCGACGGGTCGAGATGGCGTTTCAGCGAGAAGACCACGTCGTCTGATGTCAGCGGCTTGCCGTCATGGAACGTGACGCCCTTCCTCAGCTTGACCGTCCAGGTCTTGGCGTCCTTGGATTCCACGGCTTCGGCGAGCTCCATCTGCGGCGTGCCTGATTTATCGAGGAAGGTCAGGCGGTTGTAGAAAGAGCAGCAGCGGACATAGTCGGTGGAGAGCGATGCCTTGGCGGGGTCGAGCGTATCGGCCGTCGAGGACGACCAGCCGGCCGCCTTCAGCGCCCCGCCGGAAACGGGCGTGGCAGCGAGCGCCTTGCCGGCGCGACCGAGCACGAGCCCGCCGGCGGACATGGCGACGCCACCCGCGAGCATCATATGCAGCAGCTCGCGGCGGGTGGCGCCACGACGGATGGCGGTTTCGACCATGGCGTCGTCGGATCTGGTCCAATTGGTGATCTTGTCGTTCATCTCATTCCCCTTTTCTTCTGTGGCGGGCGGCCGTGCAGGGCGAGCCCGATCCGGTTTTAAAAGTCAGGCGCGCGCGGCGGCCACGGCATCGGCAAGGCCGGCCATGGACGTGAAATGATAGTCGGGCGTCGTGAACTCGGCTGGTTCGATCGTGCCGCCGTAACCCTTCTCAGCGTGCCGCCGCTCAATCCAGCAATTGGTCACCCCGAGTTTCCTGGAAATCCCGATATCGTGATACTGGCTCTGGGCGACATGCAGGATGTCATCCTTCGAATGCCCTTCCGACGCGATGTAGGCGAAGACCGTCTCGAAGAAGGCGGGATCGGGTTTCTCGGTCCCGGTATCGTCGGCGGTGAAGGCGGCATGGAAGGGATTGCCGAGCTCCTTCTCGAAGAAGGCGAAGGCCCAGCGGCGGGCATTGGTCATCGCAACGAGGCGGTAGGTTTGCCCCAGCCTTGCCAGGGCTGCGGCGCTGTCTGCGAAACCCTTCCAGCTTTTCGCCGAGTCCCGCAGCCGCTCGCCATATTTGCGATCGGCGGGCAGGCCGAGCTTCGGCGCGATTGCGAGGTAGACGCGCACGAGGTCGTCGGGAAAGAGGTCGGCGTCGTCTGAGTAGCGGGCTTCGCGATAGAGGCTGAGCGCCTGCTCGCCATCGATTTCATTTCCCGTTTCGGCCGCGATCTCGGCGAAACAGCTCTTGAGGCCGCCCTCGAAATCGATGAGCGTGCCGACGACGTCGAAGGTCAGGTACTTGAATTCCGGAAGGCTCTTGCTCACGCGAATTCCCCAGTGTTCGGCTCCGATTGAGCGCGCTTCTCAAAGAAGAATATTCTGTTCCCGGCGGGATCATCGTCCCGCTCTTGTATGGAAGGCCCGCAATTTGTCGGGATCCGGGCCTTTCGTCGATTTCAGTTTGTCACCTGCACCGCGCCGAATTCTCCGAAAAGACGCCATGGAGCGGCACAAAATACCGAATCTGACCGTTTCGCGGTATTCTCAGGCCTGCAGCGCCCGGCGCACATCCGGGTCCTCGAGCGTCTGGTCCAGCGTGGTGCGGGTGCGCTCAACGATCGCATCGATTTCCGTTTCGGTGCAGCATAGCGGCGGCGCATAACCGAGGACACCGTTGCCGAAGGCACGGATGACGAGCCCGTTTTCCCAGGCGCGATCGAAGATCCGGCGGGCGGGTTCGGCGGATGCCGGCAGCGGCGTCTTGTTGACCTTGTCGACGACGAGCTCGATGGCGGCGAGCATGCCGCGGCCGCGGACATCACCCACGAGCGGGTGATCTCTCAGCGATTGGAGGCCCTGCATCAGCCGCGCCCCGGCCCTGACGCCATTGTCGAGCAGGCCGTTTTCGTAAAGCTTCAGGACTTCGAGACCGACGGCGGCGCTGACGGGATGGGCCGAATAAGTGTAGCCGTGACCGATAGCGGCGGCACCAGCACCCTCGGCAATCGTTTCATAGATGTGATCGGCCATGAAGACGGCGCCCATCGGGACGTAGCCGGAGGTGAGGCCCTTGGCGGTCGTCATAAAATCCGGCACGACCCCTTCCTCGCTGCAGGCAAACAGCGGTCCGGTGCGGCCAAAGCCGGTGATTACCTCATCGGCCACGAAAAGGATGTCGTGCTCGCGGCAGAATTCGCGCATCGCCTTCAGCCAGCCTTTCGGCGGCACAAGGACGCCGCCCGAACCCTGGATCGGTTCGACGTAGAAGGCGGCGACGCGCTCCGGCCCGATCGCCTCGACCTTGCTTTCTAGCGCCGCCAGCGAGGCTTCGATGATCGCCTGCGGATCATCGCCGACAGGGTTGCGGTAGGCGTAATGAGACGGAATCTTATGCTGCCAGTCGAAGGGGATGCCAAAACCGGCATGGAAGGCAGGCAAGGCGGTCAAGCCCGCCCCCACCGTCGAGGAGCCGTGATAACCCTGTTCGACCGAGATGAACTGATCGCGTTCGGGCCGTCCACGGGCATTCCAGTAGTAACGGATGAACCGGATTGTGCTGTCCACCGCGTCGGAGCCGCCGAGCGTGAAGTATACATGGTTGAGATCGCCCGGCGCCCGGTCGGCGAGTTCCGAGGCAAGCCGGATCGCCGGCTCGGAGCCGAGGCCGAAATAGGCGGTTGCATAGGGAAGTTCCCGCATCTGCCGGGCCGCCGCCTCGACGATGCTCTCATGGCCGTAACCGGCATTGACGCACCAGAGGCCGGCGAAACCGTCGATCAGCTGTTTGCCGGAGGCGTCGGTGACGGTTGCGCCTTTGGCCGAGGCCAGCACACGCACGCCCTGCTTTTCATGACTGCGGTAGGAGGCCACCGGATGGATGAGATGGGCGCGGTCGAGTTCGATGAGCGAATTGGCGTACATGGGGTCTCCGATCAGCCGAGCGCCTGGCTGGCAAGGGCGAAGGTGGTGGCAGCAGGGGCAGCGGCGTGGCCGACCGATGGTTTTCTCATCGCGATACCGCCGCCGACATGGGCGAAGCCGTGGTCGGCGAGCCATGGAGAAAGTCCGACCTCATCAGTGGTATCCACTCTGAGGAAGCGCCCTGATCGTCTGGCGATGTGATGTTCGATGAGTTTCCGGGCGTCCTCGATGTCCGCGGCAACCACGGGTCCGATCACCTCGCCGCGCCCGAAGGCACGCAGGCAGGCAAAGCCTGAAACGCCGCCGTCGCGGCGAATGACGGCAAATTCGCCGACCTTGGCGAGATAGGAGAGCAGATCTTCGCGGTCGGCGCCGAAGGCAAGACGATCGAGCGCCATGATTTCAAGGAAGTCGTCGGCGGTGGCGGCGTCCGTGCCGGCCGGCGCAGGGATGTCTCCGGCAAGGCCCTGGTGCTGCAGCACGGTTCCGGTTTCGTGGAAACCAAGCTTTTGATAGAGCGGCAGGCCGGCCGTCGTCGCGACCAGCCTCAGCGGCCGGTCGCCTGCGATCTGCAGCGCGGCGTCCATCAGGCTGCGGCCGAGGCCACGGCCGCGCATCGTTTCGTCGACGATGACCATGTTGATGGTCGCGCAATCTTGCTTGTATGGCGTGACGAGCACAGTGCCGACGACCCTGTCGTCTTCGATTGCGACCATTCCCTCGCTCAAGGCGAGGGCCATCTGCCAGTCTTCCGTCCGATGCGGCCAGCCGGCCTGTCGGGAGAGCGCGACGGCGGCGTCGAGATGGTCGGGCCCGAACGCGGCGATTTCGATTTGACGTGTTTGCATAGACCGTCCTTCATATCCTGCCCGCCAGTCTGCCGGAGCGCCGGCGGGCAGATCGTCTGAAGGCCGTGGTTCAGGCAGTATCTTATGGCTTTGCGATCACCGGCTGCCGCATCTTATGCTGGAGGACCGAGCCCTTCGCAAACCTTGTCACCGCATCATCGTCAGCGCCGCAGTGAAGAAATCTTCGCCGCCGAAATTTCCTGATTTCAACGCCAGCAGCATGTCGCCCTGCGCATTGCCGACCGTGCGCAGCACCGGCACGCCGGGCGCAATTTCGGGGCCGATCAGAAAGGCTGGAATGGCGAGCCTGTCGACTGCGGCTCCCGAGGTTTCGCCGCCTGCGACCACGAGGCGCCGCACGCCTCTCTCCACCAGTTCGGCGGCGATGATCGATGTGGCGGTCTCGATCGCGTGGCCGGAGGCCTCCCGCCCATATTGCGATTGCAGCCGGGAGACGGTTTCGGGCGCCGCGCTCGCGGCGACCACGACCGGGCCGGCAGAAATACGCTCTCCTGCCCAGGAAATCGCCGCGGCGATTTGATCCGGACCGGCGGCCAGCAGCCGCTCGGGATCAAGCCGCAGCACCGGCATCGATTGCTCGGCGACGTCGAGCTGGCGCAGCGTCGCCTTCGAACAGCTGCCGGAAATGATCGCTGACAGCCCGCCCACAGGGCGAATGACGTCTTCATCTGTCGCGCGGCCGGATATGCGACCGGAGCGCACGAGCGCGCGGGCAAGGCCGAGGCCAAGCCCGGACGCCCCGGTGGACACCGGTGTTTCCAATGCGATTTCGCCCAGCGTTTCCAGATCCCGTTCGAAAATCGCGTCGGCGATAGCCATGGTCACGCCCGTCGTGGACAACGCGTCGAGCTTCACCTTGACGGCGGCCGGTCCGGCCGCGATGGCTGCCAGATCGATCAGTCCGACGGCGCCGCGCGATTGCCGGGCGAGAACGCGCACGAGATTGGCGTCGTGCATCGGGTTCAGCGGATGGTCCTTGAGCGGGCTTTCGTGCAATGGTTGGCCGCCGACGAAGAGGTGGCCGAGATAGACGGTGCGCCCCGTTTCCGGAAAGGCCGGTGTAACCAGCACGCCGCCGCCGCCCGCAGCCTCGCTCAAGGCCTCGGTGACGGGGCCGATATTGCCGGCATCGGTGGAATCGAAGGTCGAACAGATCTTGTAAAGCACATGGTCCGCGCCCTGCTGGCGCAGCCAGCGCTCAGCTTTGGTCGCGGCGGTCACAGCCTCCGAAGCCGGAACGGAGCGGATCTTCAGGGAGACGACCACCGCATCGACATCCGGCAGCGCGAGTGACGGATCGGGAATGCCGACCGTCTGCACCGTGCGCAGGCCGTTCTTCGTCAGCGTGTTGGCGAGATCCGACGCGCCGGTATAGTCGTCTGCGATCGATCCAAGCGATATAGCCATCCGTCTAACTCCGTGCAAAAGGTTTGAACCAGCCGAGGCCGTCCAGCGTCCGGCCGCGCGGGATATATTCGCAGCCGATGAAACCGTCATAACCCAGCCGGTCGATTTCGCCGAACAGATAGGGATAGTTCAGCTCCTCCCCGTCCGGCTCGTTGCGTGACGGCACGCTGGCGATCTGGATGTGGCCGGTGATCGGCAGCAGGCGCCGCAGTGCCATCGTCACGTCGCCATGGAGGATCTGACGGTGATAGACGTCGAATTGCAGCTTCAGGTTGGGCAGGCCGCCTTCGGCGATCAGCCGCTCGGCGGCGGCGAAATCGTTGAGGAAATATCCCGGCATGTTGCGCCCATTGATCGGCTCCAGCAGGAGATCGATGCCTTTTTCCGCAAGCCGGCCGGCAGTGTAGGCGACGGAGCGCCGGTAGGAAGAGGCAGCCTCCTGGTCATGAGGGTTGGCGATACCCGCCATCAGGTGCAATCGCCTGACGCCCGTCGCCGCCGCATAGTCCAATGCCCGCTCGACATCCGCTTTGAGGTCGTCGAACCGTCCGGGAAGAGCCGCGATGCCGCGCTCGCCCGCACCCCAGTCGCCCGGCGGCAGGTTGAACAAAGCTTGCCGCAGATTGTTGCGGGCGAGCCGTTCGGCGATCGCCTCCGGTGCGACCTCGTAGGGGAAGAGGTATTCGACGGCGGAAAACCCCGCATCGGCCGCGGCGTCGAAGCGGTCGAGGAAGTCCCATTCGTTGAACATCATCGTCAAGTTGGCGGCGAAAGCGGGCATATCGATGTTCCTTATCGGCTCTGCGGTTCTTTGGCCGGGCCGGGCAATTGCGCGCCGGAAAGCTGGGCGTAGAGGCGGGCGAGCGAGGAATCGTCGTCACGGCCCATGCCGGCGCCGGCGGCCGCCAGGTACATCTGCAGGGCGGCTGCCGCGAGCGGTGCCGGATAACGCTCTGAACGGGCCATATCCTGGACGATGCCGAGATCCTTGACGAAGATCTCGATGCTGCTGAGCGGCGTATAGTCCCCGGCCAGCACATGCGGGACACGATTTTCGAACATCCAGGAATTGCCGGCCGAGGCGGTGATGACTTCATAAACCTTGTCGAGGTCGAGGCCCTGCTTGGCGGCAAAGCTCATCGCCTCGCATGCGGCTGCAATGTGCACGCCGGCGAGAAGCTGGTTGATCATCTTGAACGCAGCGCCTGTTCCGGCGGCGTCGCCGAGCTCGTAGACCTTGCCGGCCATGGCGTCGAGGGCCGGGCGGGCCGTATCGAAGGCTTGCCTGGAGCCGGAAGCCATGATCGTCAGCTCGCCAAGCGCGGCCTTGGCCGCGCCACCTGAAATCGGCGCGTCGAGATAGTGCAGGCCGAGGGCCTCCGTCCGCCCCGCCAGGTCGCGCGCGATGGCTGGATCCATGGTTGCCGACGAAATGAAGACGGCGCCGGGCTTCATCGTATCCGCAGCGCCCTGCGGTCCGAACAGCACCGTCTCGGTCTGTGCGCCGTTGACCACCACGGAGACGACGATGTCGGCGTCCTTGGCGGCGTCGGCTGGGGTCGCCGCGCCACGTCCGCCTTCGGCGACGAAGCGGTCCACCGCTGCCGGGGTTATGTCATACCCAACGACGTCGAGACCTGCGCGCTTCATCGACCGGGCCATTCCCAGCCCCATGGAACCAAGACCGATAACGGCCACGACGACGGCAAGGCGCGGGTTTTCAGCAAGCGGTGTCATGAGGAGGTTCTCCAGTCTCCGAGGAAAGATCCGTGCCCCTCCGGAAGCCGTCCCGGAGGGGCTGTGGTTTAGCGATTGACGGTTTTCGCAGGCACCGTCAACACGGCCAGCGAACCGATGACCAGTGCGGCCGCCAGCAGATACATGCCGGCGCTGTTGGTGCCGGTGAAGTCCTTCAGATAGCCGACTAGAAACGGTCCGAGGAACCCGGCGAGATTGCCGACCGAATTGATCCAGGCGATGCCGGCCGCAGCGCCCGTGCCGGCGAGGAAAGCGGTCGGAAGCGACCAGAACAGCGGTGCGCAGCTGATGGCGCCCGCCGCGGCCAGCGAGAGGCAGATGATCGACACCGTCGTGCTCGTCGCGATCGTTGCGGCAACGAAGCCGCCGGCGGCGATGAGAGCCGGAACGACGAGGTGCCACCGGCGTTCGCGCAGCCTGTCGGCCGAACGCCCGAGCGCCAGCATGGCGACGAATGTGCAGATATAGGGAATGGCGGAGATGAGGCCGATGTTGAGATTTCCGCTGACTCCCGAGGCCTTCACGATGGTCGGCATCCAGAAATTCAGGCCATATTGCCCGAGCACGAAACAGAAATAAATCAGGCACATCAGCCAGACGCGACGGTCGGTCAGCGTGCCCGAGATGCTGTGCGGGCTTGCTGTTTTGGCTTGATTTTCCGCCTCGATATTGGCCGTCAGCACCCGCTTTTCCTCATCGTCCAGCCACGTCGCGTCAGCGATCCTATCATCAAGATAAAAGAACGTCGCGATGCCGAAAAGAATGGCCGGAACGGCTTCGATCAGGAACATCCATTGCCAGCCGGAAAGCCCGTGCGTTCCGTGAAATCCGTCCATCAGAAGGCCCGAAAGCGGATTGCCGAAAATGGCGGATACCGGGATGGCGGACATGAAGGTGGTGATGATCTTGGCGCGGCGATGCGCCGGATACCAGGATGTCAGATATAAAATGATGCCGGGGAAAAATCCTGCCTCGGCAACGCCCAGCAGGAAACGCAGGACATAGAAGACGGTTTCCGACGAGGTGAACATGAAGGCGGCGGAGATGACGCCCCAGGTGATCATGATGCGGGCGATCCAGACCCGCGCGCCGACCTTGTTCATGATGATATTGCTCGGCACTTCAAACAGAAAATAGCCGATGAAGAAAATGCCGGCACCGATGCCATAGGCAGCTTCCGAGAGGCCGAGCTCGCTCGACATCTGCAGTTTGGCGAAGCCGACATTGACGCGGTCGAGATAAGCGACGACGTAACACAACATCAAAAACGGCACGATGCGCCAGAACACCTTGCCATAGGCGCGGTCTTCCGTCGCCTCTGCGGGATATGCGCCAGCGATTGGCGCCTCGGTATGCAGCGTCATGATTCTCTCCTCCGATCGTTGCCGCGGTCTCCGACAGGTCCTCCCGCGGCACGCTGAGCCTTTTTGGCAGCGCTGCCATTCTTGTTAACTTATTTTGGCAGCGCTGCCAACCGCAAATTGGCAGCGCTGCCAAAAAAATCTTGCTTCTTGCCTGAAGTAGTGAAAAATGAAGCCTGCCTAGCGACGGTGTTGTCAGACCGCTTCGCGCCGGAAGCTGCCTCATGTCGGGTTCAAAATTGACGATGGAATTCAAACACCAGGCGACGGTCACCCTTGCAGAGGTCGCGGAAGCGGCCGGTGTCGGTGAGAGCACGGTGTCGCGCGTGCTGCGCAATCACGGCTCGTTTTCAGGCAAGACCCGGGAGCGGGTGATGGCCGCCGTCGAGCGGCTGGGCTATGTGCCGAACCGGATCGCCGGAACGCTGGCCTCCACCGGTTCGCGCCTCGTCGCTTTCGTCATTCCTTCGCTGTCCAACATCGTCTTTCCCGATGTGCTGCGCGGCGCCAGCGCCGTTCTGGAGGAAAACCGATATCAGGCGGTTTTTTCGGTGACCGACTATGATCCGGGCAAGGAGGAAGCGCTCGCCGCCGCGATGCTCGCCTGGCGGCCGGCGGCGGTGATGCTGGCAGGATACGAACATACCGAAGGCACGGCGAAGATGCTGCGCGCCAGCGGCTGCCGGGTTGTGGAACTGCTCGATCTGGACGGGGATGCGCTCGACATCGCGGTCGGCTTCTCGAACCGCGCGGCCGGGCGGGAGAGCGCTGCCTTCCTGCTCAGGCGTGGCTACCGACGGATCGGTTATGTCGGTCACGACCTGAACCGTGACACCCGCGCCGGCAAGCGCTTTTCCAGCTTTTGCGAAACGCTCGACGCCAACGGCACGCCCCTGGTCGCCCACGAAATTCTTGCCGGCCCATCCTCGGTGGAGAACGGCAGGTTGGGGCTGGAGCGACTGCTTGCACGGGCGACCGATCTCGATGCCGTCTATTTTTCCAATGACGACATGGCGTTGGGCGGTTATTTTCATTGTCTGGCTCAGGGGGTTTCGATCCCGTCGCAGCTCGCCATTTTCGGCTATAACGGCCTCGATATCGGCCGGGCGATACCGCAGCCGCTGTCGACGATCCGGACGCCGCGCGTGGCGACGGGTGAGATAGCCGCGCAGCTGATCGTCGCCAACGCGCCGCCCCAGGCCGTCGATCTCGGCTTTGAACTGATCGAGGGGGCAACTGCCTGATATTGGAGGAAGTGTCATGTCCGACGCGCGCCAGCGTGAAGAAATCTGCCGATACGGCCGCTCGCTGTTCGAGCGCGGGCTGACGCCCGGCTCGTCAGGCAACATATCGTTGCGGCTGGAGGACGGCGGCTGGCTGGTCACGCCGACCAACGCCTCGCTCGGCTTTCTCGATCCGGCGCGTATTTCAAGGCTCGATGCCGAAGGCCGGCTGCTCTCCGGCGACAAGCCGACCAAGGAAATCCCGCTGCACACCGCCCTCTACGACACACGCGGCAGCGCTCGCGCCATCGTCCATCTTCATTCCACCCATGCGGTGGCGCTGACCATGCTGCCGGAGATCGATCCGCGCGCCGCCTTGCCGCCGATGACGCCATATTATCTCATGCGCGCCGGCGAGACGGCGCTGGTGCCCTATTATCGCCCCGGCGATCCGGCGGTGGCCGATGCGATCCGCGGGCTGGCGGGCAAATATTCGTCGGTGCTTCTGGCCAATCATGGACCCGTCGTCGCCGGTGATAGCCTGGAGGCGGCGGTCTTCGCCACCGAGGAACTGGAGGAAACGGCGAAGCTCTATCTGCTGCTGCGCAACCTCAATCCCCGCTTCCTCAGCCCGGAGCAGGTGGCCGATCTCGTCAAGACCTTCGGCCTCGATCTTCCCTCGCATCATCACCACGATCACGATTGAACCGGTCCTCGTTTCGTGGACCATCGAGCGTGACGGCATGATCCGTTTGCGGGAGCGCGCAACCTTCTGCCAAACCCCGCTTTCGATACGATAGATTCTGCTTCCGATGCCGCCAATTCAGGCAAGCCATGGGCAAAGCGGTGCCTATGATGGTGAACACGTTCCCCCTAGTTCCGATCGTACGAGGATATGCAGATGACCACGTTCCGTCCGAAATACATTACCTTCGATTGCTACGGCACGCTGACCAATTTTCAAATGGCGGAAGCAGCCCGCGACCTTTACGGCGACCAGCTCGACGAGCCGCGCATGGCGGAGTTCATCAAGAATTTCGCCGCTTATCGTCTCGACGAGATTATGGGCGCCTGGAAGCCCTATGCGGAAGTCGTGCACAATTCGCTCGAGCGGACATGCAAGCGCAACGGCGTGACCTTTCGCGACGAAGCCGCGGAAATGATTTATGCGCGTGTTCCGACCTGGGGTCCGCATCGCGACGTACCCGAGGGCCTTGCCAGGGTTGCGCGGGAAATTCCGCTGGTCATCCTGTCCAACGCCATGGACGCTCAGATCATGTCGAATGTCGAAAAGCTCGGCGCGCCCTTCCACGCGGTCTATACCGCTCAGCAGGCAAATGCCTATAAGCCGCGTTTCCAGGCCTTCGAATATATGTTCGACATGCTCGGCTGCGGACCGCAGGACGTGCTGCACTGCTCGTCTTCCTTCCGCTACGATCTGATGTCGGCGCATGATCTCGGCATCAAGAATAAGGTCTGGGTCAATCGCGGCCACGAGCCGGCCAATCCTTATTACGGCTATGTCGAAATCCCTCACATCTCGGGCCTGCCTGGCGTCGTCGGCCTCTGACGGAGACAAGCGGATGCAGTTCCAATCCTACTGGCACGACACGGCCCGCGCTTTTGCCGATGCGGCCCAAGGTCCTGTCGAAGGACATTACGACGTCGCCATCATCGGTGCCGGCTTCACCGGGCTTGCTGCGGCGCGCCAGCTTGCGAAAGCCGGCGTCAAGGTCGTCGTGCTGGAGGCCGAACGCGTCGGCTGGGGAGCATCGGGACGCAATGGCGGCCATCTCAACAACGGACTTGCGCATAGCTTCCTGTCCGCCAAGGCCGCGCTAGGCCCGGAGCGGGCCGTTGCGCTCTACCGCGCGTTCGACGATTCCATCGATACGATCGAGACGATCATCACCGAAGAGGGGATCGACTGCGATTTCCGTCGTGCCGGAAAGCTGAAGCTTGCCTCCAAGCCGCAGCACTTCGAGGCGATTGCCCGCAATTTCGAAGCTGTGCACAGAGAAGTCGATCCGGACACGGCGCTTCTGGGGGCAAACGAGCTGAAGAGCGAGGTCGGGTCGCCTTTTCATGGCGCCATGCTCTCGAAGAAGAGCGCGATGATGCATATGGGCCGCTATGTCGCCGGCCTTGCGACCGCGGCCGCCCGCCGCGGCGCGACGATCTACGAACAGGCTGCGGTGACCGGCCACAGGCAGGGTAACGGCCGCCACAGCCTTGAGACCGCGCGGGGCACCGTCACCGCCGACCACGTGCTGGTTGCGACCGGCGCCTACACGCCGTCGCTCTTTACCTATTTCCGCCGCCGGATCATTTCCGTCGGCAGCTTCCTGATCGCCACCCGTCCGCTGAGCGATGCCGAAATCGCCGCGACGATGCCGGCAAACCGGACCTGCGTCACGTCGATGAACATCGGCAACTATTTTCGGCTGTCGCCGGACAAGCGGCTGATCTTCGGCGGTCGCGCCCGCTTTTCCGCCGCGTCGGATCAACGATCGGACGCAAAGAGCGGCGATATTCTGCGTGCCAGTCTCGCCGAGATCTTCCCGCAGCTTGCCGGCGTCGAAGTCGATTATTGCTGGGGCGGTCTCGTCGATATGACCAAGGACCGTTATCCGCGTGCCGGCTATGTCGACGGCGTTTGGTACGCCATGGGCTATTCCGGCCACGGCGCCCAGCTTTCTACCCACCTCGGCATGATCATCGCCGACGCCATCATGGGCAAGGCGGACCGCAATCCGGTAAAAGGGCTCGAATGGCCCGCCGTTCCCGGCCATTTCGGCAAGCCGTGGTTCCTGCCGATGGTCGGGCTTTATTACAAGACACTCGATCGCTTCAAGTAAGCGGCGCGCACGCGAGAGCGGTTCGATCTTTCCAGAACATAGATGGTGCAGGGGCGCCGGGATGAATTTCCGGCGCCCTTTGTTTTTGCGCGGGTCAGGAAAGCCCGCCGATGTGGAAGCTCTTCATTTCCAGATATTCCTCGATGCCGCATTGCGCGCCCTCGCGACCGAGGCCGGATTGCTTGACGCCGCCGAACGGGGCGACCTCGGTGGAAATGGCGCCGGTGTTGAGGCCGATCATGCCGAATTCGAGCGCTTCGCCGACACGCCAGGAACGTTTCAGGCTCTCGGTGTAGAAATAGGCGGCGAGGCCGAAGGGGGTGGCATTGGCGATACGGATCGCCTCTTCCTCTGTGTCGAAGCGGAAAAGAGGCGCAACCGGCCCGAATGTCTCTTCGCTGGCAAGCTGCATGTCGGTCGTCGCGCCGCCAAGCACCATCGGCGCCGCATATTGATCGCCGGCCGGCATCGAACCCGCCGTGGCGAGGATCCTGGCGCCCTTTTCCACCGCATCGTCCACATGACGCTTGATCTTTTCGATCGCCGCCTTGTTGATCATCGGCCCGATATCTGTGCCGGCATCCGTTCCGGCCCCGACCTTCATGGCCGCGACCCGCGCACCAAGTTTGGCGGCGAAGGCCTCGTAAACGCCGGACTGGACGAGAAGGCGGTTGGCGCAGACGCAGGTCTGGCCGCCATTGCGGAATTTCGAGGCGATTGCGCCTTCCACGGCAAGATCGAGATCGGCATCGTCGAAAACGATGAAAGGCGCATTGCCGCCGAGTTCGAGGCTGAGCCGCTTGACGCTGTCGGCCGCGCCGCGCATCAGCAGCGAGCCGACGCGGGTCGAGCCGGTGAACGAAATCTTGCGCACGGTCTGGTTCGTCATCAGTTCGTCGCCGATCCCGGCCGGCATGCCGGTGACGATATTGATCACGCCTTTGGGGATGCCGGCGCGCTCCGCCAGGACGCCGAGCGCCAACGCCGAAAACGGGGTCAAATCCGATGGCTTGATCACGACCGTGCAGCCTGCCGCGAGCGCCGGCCCCACCTTGCGGGTGATCATCGCATTGGGAAAATTCCACGGCGTGATGATCGCCGAAACGCCGACGGGCTCCTTCAGGACGACGATCCGCCGATCTGCTGTCGGTGAGGGAATGGTTGTGCCGCCGATGCGCCGCGCCTCCTCGGAAAACCATTTGACGAACGAGGCGCCGTAACGGATTTCGCCGCGCGCTTCCGCAAGCGGCTTGCCCTGTTCGCTGGTGAGGATCAGCGCCAGGTCCTCGATATTGTCGAGCATCAGATCATGCCAGGCTTCCAGCAAAGCGGCGCGCTCGGCATGGGTCTTTGCCCGCCATGGGCCAAAAGCTTTTTCCGCCGCCGCGATTGCGGCCCGCGTATCGGCTCCGTCCATATCGGGCACCGTGCCCAGCACCTGTTGCGTCGCCGGGTCGGTCACCTCGATCGTGCGGCCGGCTGCGGCCCCGCACCATTCGCCGTCGATGAGACCTTGCTGGCGAAGCAGGCTGCCGTCTCTCAATCCGTTCATTTTCTCCCCTTTCATCAAAGCTTTTCCAAATTACTGTCCAGTTTGCGCGACGCGCTAACCGAGTGCGGAAAGCACCGATGCCGTGATCGCGTCGGTTTTGTCCTTGCCGGGAATTGCGCCGGTGCCGCGCGCCGTCGTCGCCTCGATTGCGGCCATCACCTTTTCGGCGGCGGTCGTCTCTCCGAGATGTTCCAGCATCATCGCTCCCGACCAGATGGCGGCGATCGGATTGGCGATCCCGAGATGAGCGATGTCGGGCGCCGAACCGTGGACGGGTTCGAACATGGAGGGCGCCGATCGATCGGGATTGATGTTGGCGGATGCCGCAAAGCCGAGTCCGCCCTGGATCGCGGCGCCAAGGTCGGTCAGGATGTCGCCGAACAGGTTGGAGGCGACCACGACATCAAGGCTTTCGGGCGCCATGACCATGCGGGCGGCCATGGCGTCGATATGGTAGCTGGTCACCTCGACATCGGGATATTCCGCAGCGAGCCCGTGGGTGATTTCGTCCCAGAAGACCATCGAATATTTCTGCGCATTGGACTTCGTCACCGAGGCAAGCTTGCCCCGCCGCCGCCGCGCCTGCTCGAAGCCGAAACGCAGAATGCGTTCGACGCCTGTGCGGGTGAAGATCGCGGTTTCGATCGCCACTTCGTTGTCCGTGCCCTGATGGACGCGGCCGCCGGCGCCTGAATATTCGCCCTCGGTGTTTTCACGGATGCAGAGAATGTCGAAACCGTCGGACCGCAGCGGCCCCTGCACGCCCGGCAACAGTCGGTGCGGGCGGATATTGGCATATTGCACGAAGGCCTTGCGGATGGGCAGCAGCAGCCCATGCAGCGATACGGAATCCGGCACTTTTCGCGGCCACCCGACGGCGCCGAGCAGGATGGCATCGAACGACCGCAGCGTCTCAATGCCGTCGGCCGGCATCATGCTGCCATTTTCGAGATAGTAGTCGCAGGACCAGGGGAGGCGGGTTGCCTCAAGAGAAAATCCGCTCGATCCGGCCGTCTTTTCGAGCACGGTCCAGGCTGCTTCCGTCACGTCGCGGCCGATGCCGTCTCCAGGCAGAAGGGCGATCTTGTAGGTCTTCATCGCAGCTCCTTAAAGGCTGATGAGCACGCTCTTGCTCTTGCGGTTGGCGTGATAGGCTTCGCGGCCGAGATCCTTGCCGATGCCCGACTGCTTGTAACCGCCGGTCGGCAGGATATGGTCGCGCGAGCGGCCGTAGCGGTTGACCCAGATGGTGCCGGCCTGCAGGCGGCGGGTGAGGCGGATGGCGCGCGCGAGATCGCGGGTGAAGAGGCCGGCGGCGAGCCCATAGGCCGGATGATCGGCCAGCCGTAGTGCCTCCTCCTCATCCTCGAAGGTCTGGATCGTCAGCACCGGTCCGAAGATTTCCTCGAGAACCGCAGGTGATGTTGCGGTCACGCCTGACATCAGCGTCGGTGCGTAGAAATAGCCGTCGCGGTCAAGGCGGTGGCCGCCTGTGAGGCACTCGGCCCCGCCGTCGATCGCGGCGCGGATGATGCCATCCATACGGG
The DNA here is from genome assembly GCF_002531805.1 of Rhizobium sp. M1. Taxonomy (NCBI): domain Bacteria; kingdom Pseudomonadati; phylum Pseudomonadota; class Alphaproteobacteria; order Hyphomicrobiales; family Rhizobiaceae; genus Rhizobium; species Rhizobium sp. M1. Next base: position 66,757 of record NZ_NWSW01000008.1, read on the forward strand.
CAATCTGGCGTTCGGAGATGACGGGCGAATAGTCGGTCGTTTCTTCCCAGGTGGGACCGGGGCGGATTGCCGCCAGCCTGGCAAGCAGTGCCGTCACAAGCGCATCCGCCACCTTCACCTCGACGATGAGGCGGGATCCGCAAACGCAGGCCTGGCCGGCATTTGACAAAATGCTGCCGGCGATGGCGCCTGCGGCGAGTTCGAGATCGGCGTCGGCGAAGACCAGCTGCGGGCTCTTGCCGCCGAGTTCCAGTGTCATCGGCTTCACGCCGGTCCGGGCGATATTGGCCATGATCGCCGCGCCGGCCGCGGTCGAGCCGGTGAAGCTGACCTTGGAAATTCCCGGATGGCCGGTGATGGCGGTTCCGGTGGTCGGACCGTCGCCGAGGACGACGTTGACGAGGCCGGCGGGCAGGCCGGCCCGCACCGAAAGTTCGGCAAGGTAGAGCGTCGAAAACGGCGTCATCTCCGATGGCTTCAATACCACCGCATTGCCCGCCGCCAGTGCCGGAGCAAGCTTCCACCCCGCCATCGACAATGGAAAATTCCACGGCGTAATGGCGCCGACGACGCCATAGGGCTCGGTCACGATCATGCCGAAATTCGCATCGTCGGTCGGGACGAGATCGCCGCCTTCCTTGTCTGCGAATTCGGCGAAGAAGCGGATCTGCTCGGCGGTGACGGCGATATCGCCGGCGACGAGCTGGCCGACCGGGCGGGTCGAGGAGAGCGCTTCGAGCCTGGCGAGGGTTTCCGCCTCGGCTTCGATCAGGTCGGCCCAGCGCTGCAGCGCCTTGGTGCGCTCGCGCGGCCGCACGCCTCCCCAATTACTGGTCTTCAACGCCTTTCCGGCCGTCTCGACGGCGTGGCCGACAAGAGCCTCGTCAGCAAGCGGACAGCCCGCATAGGCCTTGCCGTCGGACGGCCGGTGCATGTCGATGACGGCTTCGGCCGGAACCAGCCGGCCGCCGATGAAATGTCCGACAGGCAAGGAGATCGTGTTCGGATCGAAGTTGAGTGTCATTGCGTGTCCTCGGCATGAACTGAGGGCAAGCCTAGCTGGGGAAGGCGAGCAGCATGCATCGACCGATCGCGCTGCGGCGGCCGAAAATTGCGTTTTGCCCGCCGCGGCCAGTCAAATCTACGGCGGGTGGCCGGCGCCCATGCCGCGCTGTCTGCGGTCGGGAAACGCCTGCTCCGCAGGCGAGCGTGGCGCGCGGCATCGGCGTCATGACACCGTCACGTAGATCTTGCGCACCGTCTCGATCGTCTTCCAGACGCCGACGAAACCCGGCTTCATGACAAAACTGTCGCCGGCCTTGTAGACCACCGGCTCTCCGCCGTCCGGCGTCAGCTCGACCAGGCCGGAAAGGATGTGGCAGAACTCGAACGTCTCGCCTTTGATCGAACGCGTCTCGCCGGGCGTTGCCTCCCACACGCCGGTATGAACACTCTCTGCGCGGGCGACATCCTGCGCCCAGGTCTTAAAGGTGGGATTGCCCGAGATCAGGCGCTCGGGAAGGGGGCCGGACTCGCGCGGCGCCTGGGATGGGTTGGTGTCGATCGTCTTGAGCAGGGTCATGGCTTTCCTTTCGGGGTTTACGTTTGGGGGATGATTCAATAGCCGCGGCTGCGGTCGACCAGCCCGATCGGGTCAAGGCCTGCCCGATGCCGCTTGATATTGTCGATCACCGCCGCTGCGGCAGTTTCGGGCTGCGTGACGCTGGCAATATGCGGCGTCAGCAGGATTTGCGGATGGCTCCAGAAGGCGTGACCCGCAGGCAGCGGCTCCGGATCGGTGACATCGATGACGGCGCCGGAGAGATGCCCGGCATCGAGCGCGTCGACGATCGCCTGATGATCGAGCTGCGCGCCGCGGCCGATATGGGCGAGCGCGGCGCCGACCGGCAACCTTGCGAAGAGCTCGGCATTCAGGAAGCCGCGGGTCTCCTCCGTCAGCGGCAGCAGGCAGACGAGAATGTCGGTGGTTGCAAGCAGGGTGTCGAGACCTTCGCCGCCGCTGAGGCACCGGACGCCGCCGATCGTGCGCGGACTGCGGCTCCAGCCGGAAAGCGGGAAGCCGAAGGGCTGCAGACGTTCGAGCACCGCGCTTCCAAGCATGCCGAGACCGAGCACGCCGATGCGGCGTTCTGCGGCCTGTACCGGTTGGATCGGCTGCCAGATCCCGCGCCGCTGCTGGTCGAGATAGGCCGGCATGTCGCGATGGAGCGCAAGGACGGCGAGCGTCGCATATTCCTGCATCATCCTGACGATGCCGTCCTCGACCATGCGCACCACCTTGACCCGCTCAGGCACGGCATCGATGCGGAACTGGTCGATGCCGGCGCCGATCGAGAACAGGATTTCGAGATTGCTGTAGCGCGCGAGATCGTCGGGCACGGTCCAGGTGATCAGGTAGCGCACAGCCTCCGCTTCGACCGATGCCGGGTCCATGGAAAAGGCGATGTCAGGCAGTTCGCGCGCGAAGGCTTCGGCGAACATGGCGCCGCGCTTGGCGTCGGAATTGAAGAGAAAGGTCATTGCATCGGCTCCGTGATCTCAGGTCAGGCGGTGCAGCGGCGGGCGAGGGCTTCGACCATTGCCTGGCAGGCCAGGAGTTCTTCAACCAGAATGAATTCGTCCGGCCTGTGGGCCCGGCCGATATCGCCCGGCCCGCAGATGATCGCATCGATGCCGGCGCGCTGGAAAAGGCCGGCTTCGGTGCCGTAGCTGACGGCGGCGAGCGGCTCGATGCCGGTCAGTTCGCCAAGCAGGCGCGCAAGCGGCGCATCGGCAGCAAGCGACAGGGCCGGATAGGCGCTGAGTTCGCGCCATTCCACCTCGAAGCCCCGTAGCGGTAGCGCCTCGGCCGCGGCGCGCAGCGGCGCCAGCAGCACGGCCGGATCGATGCCGGCAATGGCTCTTGCCTCGAACTCGGCCTCGCAGGTGTCGGGAATGATGTTGACCGCCTGGCCGCCCTTCAATGTGCCGACCTGGAGGGACGAGTAGGGCGGCTCGAACACACCTTCGAATGGGCCGTGTGTCAGCCGGGCGGCTTCGGCATTGGCGCAAGCGAGGACGCTGCTCATGGCATGGATTGCGTTCAGTCCCTGATCCGGGCGGGAGGAGTGGCCGGACCGGCCCCTGACCGTCAGCCGGGCGGCGGCCTTGCCCTTGTGGGCGCGGATTGCCCGCATGCTGCTCGGCTCGCCGATGATCGCGCCAAGCGGGGGCGCGCAGAGGTCCGGCAGGCGTGCGATCATGTGCGGGACGCCGCGGCAGCCGGCCTCCTCATCGTAGGAAAAGGCGAGGTGGATCGGCCGGCGGAGCTGCGTCTTCGCGAGCATCGGGACGGCGGCAAGAACGGCGGCCAGGAAACCCTTCATGTCGGTAGCGCCGCGGCCGTAGAGGCGGTCCGCGTCGGCGCGCAGGCGGAACGGGTCGCTGCTCCAGCCGGCCTCGGCGGCGGGAACCACGTCCATATGGCCGGAGAGGATATAGCCCGGCACCTCGACCGGCCCGATCGTCGCGAAGAGGTTCGAGCGGTCACCCTCGGGGCCGGGAAGCTCGGTGGCGACGATGCCGTGGCGTTGCAGATAGTGCCGGATCCAAGCGACGATTTCGCCGTTCGGCGTACCGACGACGGAGGGAAAGCCGACCAGCCTTTCGAGAATTTCAATTGCCTGCATGGGCGTCCTCACGGCACGGGATGTCGGGTGCAACCGGGCTCTTGCGGTCAACGGCGCCGTCGGCCGGTCGGGGTCTGGCCAATGACTGTAGAGACCGGCCCAGGCTTTATTTGCCGAAAGCGCATCGGATTTGGTCGATTGTTGTGTTTGCGCGGGCGTCGCCAGTGAATTGTATCGCGCAATCCGTCCTAATCTCGATGAGGGAGTTTTCCGTGGGGCAGCTTTCCCTGGGGACTTTGCCAGAAAATGCGGCAGGAGGGCGGGAGTGAGCGCACTGACATCCGAATCCAGGTTTGTCGACAGTTTCGAGACGCGCATTGCCGACATCGACAGCGTCGATATCGATAAGCTGCATGCGCTCTCAATGTCGGTCGCCTGGCCGCATCGTCGCGAAGACTGGCAGTTCTTGCGCGACTTCGGCCAGGGCATTGCGGCGATCGATGAAATCGGCCGCATCCTCGGCTCTGCGATGTGGTTTCCCTATGGCCGCCAATTCGCGACAATCGGCATGGTCATCACCTCGCCGCGCCTGCAGGCCAACGGCGCCGGGCAGTGGCTGATGGGCCACGCACTCGATCAGGTTGCCGGGCGCAATCTCGGGCTGAACGCGACGCGGGCGGCGCGGCGCCTTTACATGTCCCTGAATTTTGTTCGCGAGGCGTCTGTCTTCCAATGCCATGGCGAAGCGATCTCGCCGCCGGATGTGGAACTGCCGCCAGGTGCCGCGATACGGGCAGTGGAAGCCGATGACCTGGAGGCGATTGCGGCATTGGATGCTTTGGCCTTCGGCGCCGATCGCACGCTGCTCCTGGCTCGGCTCCTTGCAAATTCCAAGGGTGTCGTCCTGATCCGCGCCGGCCGGATCGAGGCCTTCTCGCTTTGCCGAAGGTTCGGGCGCGGCCATGTCATCGGTCCGGTCGTGGCAAGCAATGACGCCGATGCGATTGCCGTCGTCCATCCGCATGCGGTCGAGCATGCTGGAGCATTCTTGCGCCTCGACACACGCGAGAAAGGCGGGATATTTGCCGATTTCCTCTCCCGCTGCGGTCTTCCCATTTATGATATCGTGACGACCATGTCGCGGGGCGACCCTTGGCTCCCGGTTCCGGGACGTCGAGGGATGCACGAGCCGAAGACCTATGCGCTCGTCAGTCACACGCTCGGCTGACCTGGACGAGTTCTAAAGCGCGTCGCATCAAATATGATTCACGCAACGCGCTTTAGCGCTTTGTTTTTATGCATGTCGTTGTCCCGGAACCGCTGCACACTTCCGGGCGACATGCATTAAGCGCCGGGACAGAGGGGCAGCGATGCCTGAGCCTGAGCGCGCTCGCATTCGGGCCGGAATGAGCGATATTGCCAGAAACCGTCCGGAGATTCTCGCCGGTATACGGTCTCGAGCCAATAGATGGTGTCGTCGAGCGGCAAGACGGGATGCCAGGCATACCACTGCGACCAGATCTTTCTTCCCTGTTCGTTTCCTCTCATCGCCCCCTCTCTTTTCTGAGCGGTCCGCTCCGACAAATATTCAGAGGATGAGAATAATATTACGAAACTATTCTTCTACGAAGATCCTTTTAGGATTAGTCAAAATTGTCCTTCACCGAATGAGGCAATTCCGCACGATATGGATGGGCACGACCTGTTTGCGGGGAGCTGCGAGCCGCGTGATGGAATGAGACCGACTTTTGCAACGGCTCCATCGCCGTCTGCCGGGTCATGAGGCAGAGCGGGTGCTCAGTTGATCGAGCGCAGCCCGAGATAAGCGGCCAAGCAGACGGCGGAAAGGCTGATGGTCAGCCTGGGTCTGCCGTCGTCGAACATTGCCGCCACCGAAAGGCAGAGCATCAGGATGACCGTTTTCGCCCAAAGGTCCTGATCGGAGAGGGTGAAGGCGACTGCCGCCAGAAAGACCGCACTGGCGACCATCGTGACGGGAGCGGATTTCTCGGCGAGATCACCGTCAGAAAAATACGGCAGGAGAAAACGTCGCATGCTCAAGCCTGAAGCGACGCTCAGAAGAAGGCAGGTCAAGATAAGGTGCAACATTGGTCGTCGACGATCGCTCTGCAGATAGCTTTCAGATGCAAACGCCATGCCAGCCGCAATTGCCCTGCCGCAGAGGCAATGCTGGGCTTCTATGGCTATTTCGGCGGCGGCGCGATCCTTTTTTCGGCAGTCGCCGGCTTGTCCATGCGCTGAATAGCGCGCGTGCAGCCCCGACAAGCCGGGATGACGAGGCGAAACTGTGCGACGCTGAAACCTGCTTGAGCGGATGCAATGATTTTTATATAGAGAATGATAAATCATCCAAATTCTGAAAAAGAGATTTTCATTGGATCTTTCCTCGATCGAGATATTCCTCGCCGTCGCCAGCGACCGGAGCGTTACAAAGGCCGCCAGGGCCGTCGGGCGGGTGCCGTCGAACGTGACGACACGTATCCAGCAGCTGGAGGAAGACCTCGGCGCTTGCCTGTTCAGCCGTGACGGCAAGAAGATGACGTTGACGCGGGAGGGCGAAACGTTTCTCACCTATGCCAACAGGCTTCTGGCGCTTGCGCTCGAAGCGCGCCAAGCCGTGCGGCCACTCGCCCCATCGGGAACATTGCGGGTCGGAACGATGGAGAGCACGGCGGCGAGCAGGCTGCCGGCGGCGCTGACGCACTTCAACCAGATGTGGCCTGACGTGTCGCTGCAGCTGACGATGGGCGCGTCCCGCGATCTCGCCCGCGATGTTCTGGCCGACGCACTGGATTGCGCCTTGATTGCCCGGCCGCCGAAGACGATGCGCGAAGATGACCGCGATTTCGATGCCGAGCTCGAGGCGCTGGCGTTGGAGACGGTCTTCGTCGAGGATCTGTTGATCGTGCTGCCGTCCGGGCATCCCGCCATCAAATCCGCCGCCGACCTGCGTGTCGGGGCGCTCGCCGCTTTGGAGCCCGGCTGCACCTATCGCAGGATCGCCGAAAACTGGGCGCGTCAATCGAGCGCCCTGCCGACGAGCGAGCTCGGCTCCTACCACGCGATCCTGGCGAGTGTTGCGACCGGCAATACCGCAGGCGTGATGCCGAAATCCGTGCTCGACCTCATGCACTGGCCGGCGGCTCTCCCGACCCATCAGCTCGGCCCCGTCGAGACGCTGCTGGTGTCCCGCAGGGGTAGTCGCCCCAGCGCCTTTAGCGCCTTCCATGAAGTCCTCAGCGCGACCAAAGGCAGAGACATGAGGCTGGCGACAAACTAGTTTCTCCGTCTTCCTCCTTCGCTCGCCAGACAATCCTCGCTTCCAGTTGGTCTTTGCATGCAATATCCCGTTTCCCCAAAGATGGGGCCGAGCCGTTTTCGCCGCTTTCGCCTATTTTCGCCCATCCTGGCCGGTGCGACGCTAAAAGAGCGGCTGATCGCCTGTTTCGGCGCGTTGCTGGGCATCGGTCTCACCGGCGTCATCAGCGGCTATCTGTTCGGCCAGGGACCGCATCTTCCCTTGATCGTCGCGCCGATGGGCGCCTCGGCAGTGCTGCTTTTCGCAGTGCCGGCAAGCCCGCTGGCGCAGCCATGGTCGATCATCGGCGGCAACACCATTTCCGCCATGATGGGCATCATTGCCGCTTATTTCATTCGCGACCCGATTATCGCGACCGGCGTCGGAGTTTCACTGGCGATCGGGGCGATGTCGTTCACACGATCCCTCCATCCGCCCGGAGGGGCTGCGGCGCTGACCGCGGTGCTCGGCGGTCCCGTCGTTGCTGGCTGGGGGTTCCTCTTTCCCTTCGTGCCCGTCGCCCTGAACTCCTGCATTCTCGTCGCACTTGGGCTGCTGTTCCACAGGCTTTCCAAGCGGAATTATCCGCATGTCGTGCTGAAGCCGGCGGAGAATACCCATCAGACGGTCGACCTGCCGTCTGCCGTGCGGGTGGGCTTTCGTGAGGAGGATGTCGATGCCGCCCTGGAAGCGCTCGATGAAACCTTCGATATCGATCGGGCCGATCTCGGACGGCTGCTGCAGCAGGTCGAGTTGCAAGCCGCCATCCGCTCGAACGGCAAGATCAGCTGTGCCGATATCATGTCGCGCGATGTGATCGCTATCGGCGAGGCTTCGGAACCGGATGCTGCACGGCATCTTCTCCTGAAGCATAATATCCGGACGTTGCCGGTGAAGGATCCGGAGGGCCGTCTCGTCGGCACCGTCGGCCTGCGGGAGTTGTTCGCGAGCGGCGATACGATTGCCCATGCGATCTCCAGGCCGGCGGTGGCGAGAGCTTCGGATGCCGCTCTGTCGCTGCTGCCCGTTCTGACCGATGGGCGCACGCATGCCGTCATCATTGTCGATGACGATCACCGGATCCTCGGCCTGATATCGCAGACCGATCTGCTGAGCGCCGTGGCGCGGCTGCTGCCAAGTGACGGTGAGGCGATCGCGGCCGTGGCGTGAACTCGCGAAGCGGCTCGGCTATTGCCGGCCGGTCTTTGCGTCGCAGCCACTGCCTTCGTCGTCAGCTCCGTGGAGGTGTCGTGTGCAAGTGCGGGATTTCTGCCTTTTCCGACACTATCCGGGCAATGACCTGCAGCGGATGCGGGATGCGCCTGTCGTCGATTTCCTTCACCTGGGAGCGGCAGGAATATCCGGTCGCCATAAGGATATCGGCATCGCCGGCCGCATCGAGCTCGGGCTTCCAGCTTAGCGCATAGAGGCGCTCTGCGATCGGCCGGTTGCGGGCCTCGTGGCCGAAGGTGCCGGCCATGCCGCAACAGCCGGTTTGCGCCGCCTGTAGGTCGATGCCGAGGCTTTCGAATACTTTTTGCCATTGTGCGACGGAGGCCGGCGCATTGGTGCGCTCGGTGCAATGGGCCATCAAGCGAAAGCTTTTGCCTTCGGCAGCGGAAGGCGAGGCGGTCAGCCGGTCGAGGTTGGCGGTCAGCCATTCCTGAGGCAGCAGGACATTCGCCTTCGATATCCCCTTATATTCGCTGCGAAAGGCGAGCGTCATCGATGGATCGAGCCCGACCAGCGCTACGCCTGTCTCATCCAGTCGCTCGAGATAGCGGGCCGTCCGCTTGGCCGCCGCCTCGAAGCGTCCGAGATAGCCATGAACATGCAGGGCTTTGCCATTGGTGTGGGAGGCCGCAAGGAACGGCGTGAGCCCGATTTTCCTGGCGAGCCCGATTGCGGCAAGCGCAACCTCAGGATCGAAATAGGCGGTGAAGGCGTCGGCGACGAAGACGACGCTGCGCTGCCGTTCCTGCGGCGGCAGAGCTTCGATCGTTTGAGCGGTCGCAAGCGGCACGCCGAGGCGGGCGGCTTCCCTGGCGAGCGAGATCCGCGGCAGATGCGGCAGGGAGGTCAGCCCGGCGACACGCATCATCGTTCTGCCGGCGCGCGTGCCCACGACCATATTATAGGCTGGCCGGATGCGCCGGACGAGCGGCAGCGTGGTTTCGATCGCCGCGACCAGCGGATCCTTCAGCGGGCGGAGGTAGCGTCCGTAATAGAGTTCCAGGAATTTCGAGCGGAAGGCCGGCACACTGACCTTCACCGGACACTGCCCCGCGCAGGCCTTGCAGGCCAGGCACGTGTCCATCGCCGCGCGCACCTCGTGGGAAAAGTCATCGCGGTTTGCCGGGTTCAGCGAATTGAAGGCGCGCCGCGCCAGGCTGGCGAACGGAATGCTCCGTCGCAGGCGCATCGCCTCCTGGCGGGGATCGATGCCGTTCTCGGCCAGCAGCCTCAGCCATTCCCGCATCAGCGCGGCGCGGCCCTTGGGCGAAAAGCGCCGGTCGCGCGTCGCCTTGTAGGAGGGGCACATCGGGCTCGTTTCGTCGAAATCGAAGCAGGCGCCGTTGCCGTTGCAGTAGGCGGCGTTGTCGAAGGCGGCGCGGATCTCGTTGCCGATGATGCGGTCGATATCTCCGCGCAACGGAACATCGTCGATTTTCGTCAGTCCTTCCGCGGAAGGGGTTGCGATCTTGCCGGGATTGAGCCGATTCTCGGGATCGAAAGCCCGCTTGATCTCCTGCAGGCTGGGATAAAGGTCGCCGAAAAACTCCGGCACATATTCCGAACGCACGCCCTTGCCATGCTCTCCCCAGAGCACCCCGCCATATTTGCGGGTGAGCGCCACGACGGCGTCGCTGACCTCCCGAACCAGCCGGACGTGATCAGCGCGGGTGAGGTCCAGTGCCGGCCGTACGTGCAGGACGCCGGCATCGACATGGCCGAACATGCCGTAGGAGAGGCCGGCACCATCGAGTAGTGCGCGGAACTCGCGAATATAGGCCGCCAGGTTTTCCGGCGGCACGGCCGTATCCTCGACGAAAGCGACGGGTCTGACCGGCCCTTCCACGTTGCCGAGCAGGCCGACCGCGCGCTTGCGCATCGACCAGATCGCCTGGACATCGGCATGGCCCCGGGCGATCGTATATCCGGCATGGCGGGCATTCGCGCCCGTGTCGAGCGCGGCGGTCACCTCCGCAAGCCTGCGTTCGAGTTCCTCTTCATCGTCGGCCAGCACTTCGGCGATGTTGATGCCGTTGGTCGCGCTGCCCGGATCGTCCGGAAAGAAGCGGGCAATGCCGGTCCAGACGATGTCGCCTTTCGCGAGGCCGAGAACTTTCTCGTCGACCGTTTCCACCGAAGCGACATTCAGCGCCACCAAGTTGCGGGCATCCTCCAAGGCGGTGTTGAAGTCGCCGTAGCGGATGTTGATCAGCGCCGCATGGGCCGGGATCGGCAGAAGGTTGAGTTCGGCTTCGGCGATCATCGCCAGCGTTCCCTCCGAGCCGCAAAGAACGGCATTGAGGTCGAAGCGTCCGTCGTCACGCCTGATATGGGCGAGGTCGTAGCCGGTCATGTAGCGGTTGAGCTTCGGAAAGATCTCGGCGATCTGCTCGTGTTTTTCCCGGGCGATCCGTTCGACCGTCCTGTGGATCTCGCCGACGCGGCTCTCTCGCGCGGCGATCTCCTCGAACGCCTCCGCGTCGAGCGGGCGCGACCAAAAGTCGGAGCCGTCCGTAAGCACGATGCGCAATCCGAGAACGTGGTTGCTGGTCTTGCCGTAGAGGCATGAACCCTGACCGCAGGCATCGGTGGAGATCATGCCGCCGATCGTGGCGCGGTTGGAAGTGGAAAGTTCGGGCGCGAAGAACAGGCCGTAGGGCTTCAGGGCCCGGTTCAGCTCATCCTTGACAACGCCCGCCTGGACACGCGCAATCCTTCGGACAGGGTCGATGTCGAGAATGGATTTCATATGCCGCGAACAGTCCACCACGACGCCCGATGTCAGGGATTGACCGTTCGTGCCGGTGCCGCCGCCGCGCGGCGCGATGCTTATCTCCCGGAAGGTCGATTCCGACAGCACCGCCGCCACAACCTGCAGGTCTCCGACGCTCCTCGGAAAGAGGACGCCGGTCGGCTCGACTTGGTAGATGGAATTGTCGGTTGAAAATACGGTCCGGCTCGCCGCACCGGTCTCGATATCGCCGTCAAATCCCGCCTCGACGAGCCGCTGGAAAAAACCCGGGGCGGGAAGCGGGATGGGAGCCTTCGGCTGGAGGCGTGGAATCATTTCGAAACCTTCAGAATGCACTCGAGCCTTGTCACTAGCGCATCGGCCCGAAAATCGGAATCGATTTTCGGAAGGAGCGGCATATGCCGCTCCTGAAGGCATCGTCAACGGCCTGTCAACCGGTCGGCGTGGCCGCCGGCCGGTTGACAGCGCCGTCCGCTTCGAAGAGGCCGCGGGCCGCCTCGACCATCGACTGCAGGTGGTTGGGGTCGCGCACGCCCTGTCGGTAGAGCTCGATGATGATGCTCGCCATTCGTTCGGCTTCGGCGCTGTCTCTTGCTATCGCGTAGTCGGCGCTGAGCTTGTCGAAGACCTGCTGGCAGGTTGCCAGATCGCGGGAGTCCAGCGGCACCTGCGATCGGTTTACGATCGTTTGAACCATTTTCATTCCCTCGAAAAAAGCCCGCCCGGCGATGCGTGCGGGCCGATGTTTCATCTGTTAGAAATCCATGCCGGGGCCGCCCGGCATTGCCGGAGGGGCATCCTTCTTCGGCTTCTCGGCGATCATGGCTTCCGTCGTCACGAGAAGACCGGCGATGGATGCCGCGTCCTGAAGCGCGGTGCGAACGACCTTGGCCGGATCGATGACGCCCTGCGCATAGAGGTCGCCATATTCACCCGTCTGGGCGTTCCAGCCATAAGAGAAGTCGGTCTTTTCGCGCAGCTTGCCGACGACCACCGAGCCCTCCGCGCCGGCGTTCTCGGCGATCTGGCGAGCCGGCGCCTCAAGTGCGCGGCGAACGATGTCGACCCCGACGCGCTGGTCGGCATTGGCGGTCTGGACTTTTTCAAGCGCCTTGACGGCGCGCAGCAGGGCCACACCGCCGCCCGGCAGGATGCCTTCCTCGACCGCCGCGCGGGTTGCGTGAAGCGCGTCGTCGACACGGTCCTTCTTTTCCTTGACTTCGACTTCGGTCGAGCCGCCGACGCGGATGACGGCAACCCCGCCGGCGAGCTTGGCGAGGCGTTCCTGCAGCTTCTCGCGGTCGTAGTCGGAGGTGGTTTCTTCGATCTGGGCCTTGATCTGGGCAACACGGCCTTCGATGTCGGACTTGGCGCCCGAACCGTCGACGATCGTGGTGTTTTCCTTCTCGACCGACACTTTCTTGGCGCGGCCGAGCATGTCGAGTGTCACGGATTCGAGCTTGATGCCCAGGTCCTCGGAGATGACGGTGCCGGCAGTGAGCACGGCGATGTCTTCGAGCATGGCCTTGCGGCGGTCGCCGAAGCCAGGAGCCTTGACGGCAGCGATCTTCAGGCCGCCGCGCAGCTTGTTGACGACGAGCGTTGCAAGGGCTTCGCCTTCGACGTCTTCGGCGATGATGAGGAGCGGCTTGCCGGACTGGACGACGGCTTCGAGGATCGGCAGCATCGATTGCAGGTTCGAGAGCTTCTTCTCGTGGATCAGGATATAGGGATCCTCGAACTCGACCCGCATCTTGTCGGCGTTGGTGACGAAATAGGGGCTGAGGTAACCGCGGTCGAACTGCATGCCTTCGACGACTTCGAGTTCGGTGTCGGCGGTCTTGGCTTCTTCAACCGTGATGACACCGTCATTGCCGACCTTTTCCATCGCCTCCGCCAGGAAGCGGCCGATTTCAGCATCGCCATTGGCGGAGATCGTGCCGACCTGGGCGATCTCGGAATTGTTGGAGATATTGCGGGCGTTGGCCTTCAGTTCCGCGACGATGGCGACGACGGCGAGATCGATGCCGCGCTTCAGGTCCATCGGGTTCATGCCTGAGGTAACGGCCTTGGCGCCCTCCTTGACGATGGCCTGGGCGAGGACCGTCGCAGTCGTGGTGCCGTCGCCGGCGATGTCGCTGGTCTTCGAAGCGACTTCGCGGACCATCTGGGCGCCCATGTTCTCGAACTTGTCTTCGAGTTCGATTTCCTTGGCGACCGAAACGCCGTCCTTGGTGATACGCGGCGCGCCGAAGGACTTGTCGATCACGACGTTACGGCCCTTCGGGCCAAGGGTCACCTTCACGGCGTTGGCCAGGATGTCGACGCCGCGCAACAGCTTCTCGCGGGCTTCGACGTTGAATTTGACTTCTTTAGCAGCCATGTCCTCACTCCTTCATAGGCAGCTAGCATTGACCACGTCCTGAGGGTTCAGGCGGCCTGCTTTCCTTCGCTCTGGGCTTCGATGATACCCATCACGTCGCTTTCCTTCATGATCAGCAGGTCTTCGCCGTTGATCTTGATTTCCGTGCCGGACCACTTGCCGAACAGGACGCGATCGCCGACCTTGACGTCGAGCGCCTGAATCTGGCCGGCATCGTTGCGGGCGCCGGGACCGACGGCGATGACCTCGCCTTCCTGCGGCTTTTCCTTGGCGGTGTCGGGAATGATGATGCCGCCCTTGGTCTTTTCCTCGGAATCGACGCGGCGGACGAGAATGCGGTCATGAAGCGGTCGGAACGACATGTCTTCCTCCATCGACAAACAATGATGACGTTGTTCGCCAGACCGGACCGGATGACGAGGTCCGGGTGGGTGCAAGGTCGCGCGCCTTGCGGGATTGATCTGGTTCGATGGTTTTTCGATTTCAAGGGGCGGCGCAGAAAAATTAGCACTCGCTGCCGGCGACTGCTAATGGCCCTGCGGGGAACAGAAGACCGGCTGCTGCGTTCGAACTAATGACGATGGTCGTCCCCTCGTCTTGAAGACGCGTTCAAAACTGTGCTCCGGCTTGAATCCGGATTTCGGCGTTCCTAGCTCTCAGGCGATCGAGGCTCGATGAGCTCGATCACCGTCACACGTTCTTTTAGGCCCACGTTCTTTTAGGCCCACGTTCTTTTAGGAGTGAGTGACATGGAGGAGAAGACCAATATAATCAAAGACCTCACTATCGAGGAACGCGAGGAAATCTTCGTCGACATCGCTCGTACGCTGGAGGATACGGCGCGCGAGGCCCTCGTCGAGGGCAATATGCACTTTGCTGTACTGTCGAACAACATGGCCGAAGCGATCCGCGTCAACGCCGACGAACTCGCCCGGGACGATCCCGAGAATGCCGAGCGCGTATTGCTCCAGGCGACGGCGATGATCTCGCAGTTCGAGGCCGTGCACCCTTATCGCATGGTAAGCATGGCCGTTCACTGATTGACCCGCTCAAATCAATCGCCGGCGTGCGGAACTCTCACAGCTGGCGAAGGTTAATGGATCACAGCATCGAGAGGTGATCCATGACGACTTCGAAAACCAACACACCACCCGAAAGCGGAACCGACGACGCGCGTTCCTTCGACACGCAACGGGCCGAGGTCTATCGCCAGAATGCATCGGACGCAGCCCGGCGCAATGCGAGTTCGACATCGGATCGCGACAGCGGCACCGAAACGCCAAGCCTGAAACTCGCGAAAGAGTATCTGAGCCTCGGCGGGCGCCGCCGGTCCAAGATCGACGACAACATCACCACTGTTCGCCAATGGGAGGTGGATCCGCCGGCGGCCGAACGCTTCTGGCAGGAGCGGGTGGAGACGCTTTCAAAGGCTGAGCGCAAGCAGGTGGAGGATTTTCTTCCCACCATCAACACGCCTTGAAACACGGCCGCTCGAGGCGAAACCAAACTGCGAGGTCTGGTCGGACCTGGAGAAGATCATGGCCACAGACAAACACGAACAGATACGCCGGCGGGCCTACGAAATCTGGGAGGCCGAAGGCCGCCCCGAAGGGGCGGACCTGCGTCATTGGATGCAAGCCTGCGACGAGCTGGCCGGCGAGGACGAGGATGAGACGCTGCAGGACCTGCTCGATCAAGACGACAGGGACGACGCGGCGCTGCTTCAAGGCGCCGGGGAAAGCGGCGATCTCGATCGGCCACGCCCCGGATTTGGTCAAGGTGCCGGGGCGACGCCGCCCGATATCGAGATAACCACGGGGGAGAAACCTTCCCGGCAAAAGATCAGAGAGACCGAAGGACCGTAATCGTCATGCAGCATCTCGACCACGCCATGCAGATCGCCATGGAGGCACATGACGGCCAGACGGACAAAACCGGACGGCCCTTCTTCGAGCACTGTCAGCGGGTCGCGCTTCTCGTGCCGGGCGACGAGGCGCGAACCGTCGCCTACCTTCACGACGTCGCCGAAAAAGGCAATGGCTGGACGCTCGACAGGTTGAAAGAGGAAGGCTTCCCGTCGGCGATCATCTCTGCGGTGGATGCATTGACCCGGCGGCCCGACGAGCCGGACGAGGAATTCGTCAGGCGTGCGGCAGCAAACTCGCTCGCTTTGCCTGTCAAGTGGACCGATCTCGAAGACAATCTACGCCAAGCCGAACAGGCCGGCAAAGACAAGCAAAAATATCAAAGCGCCCTGGATCTGCTACGCGATATCGAGAACGGACAATAGTGTTCCCTTCCGGTGGCCGCAGCGAAGGTCCGGCCGGCAAGAGGCGTTCGTGTCGCTATTTCTGACGCGGCTGCCGCAAGCCGGCGCCGGCAGCGATCTGGCCGCCTTGGCGCCTGGCGGCAGCGGCTTCGTATAGCGTTCGCGCCGCATTGCGGATTTCCTCCTGCATCGCCTGGTCTTTCTCGTATGCCGCATGGCTTGTCGCGTAGGGTTCCCAGTAACCAATATAGCGGTCGATTTCGGCAAGCGGGCCTGCTGGTACAAGATCCATCGATCTCAGCCAGTCCGAAAGGTTCCTGCGGACACCTTCTGCACCTTCCGTGTCACCATGAACGACGACGGAAAACAGGCGGCCTTCCAGATGGCGGGGATAGGGCCATCCGTTCATCTCCAGCTGTTTTGCCTGGTCGGCATGTTTCCCATGGGTGCTCGTCGGATCCGGGTTGCCGCCGTCGGCACAGACAAGCCGGTCGATCATCAGCTTCAGGGATGACGGCGCCTGATACCAGTGCACCGGCGTGACGATCATGATGCCGTGCGCCTCGACCCACATCGGATAGATCTCGTTCATCCAGTCATGGATCTGTCCGAGCGAATAGTTGGGATAACAGGAACAGGGCCAGTGACAGAGAGCCGCCGCCGTGGAGAAGCAGGCTTTGCACGGATGGATCTGCCGGCCGTATTCCGAGGCGAGCCGGCTCAAGTCGAGGATCTCGATCTTCACATGGCGCTGCTGTTCCAGCACCTCCCTGGCGATGTCGACCATGCGGTAGCTCTTCGAAATCTCGCCCGGGCAGGTGTGTTCGCTGCGCGTCGAGCCGTTGACGAGAAGCAGACGGGTCGGCCCGTTCGGATCGTCATGCCGCTTTTGCGCGTCACGGATGGCATCGCGGGCCGCCAGCCAGTCTTCAGCCAGATCATAATCGGGATCGGCGAAGCCGGGGCCGGCCTTGCGGGTCTTCGGGCTTTTTCGCGAATTTGCGTAGGCTTCCCAGGCTGCCGACGCGAGTCGCGTAAGCTCTTCCTGCAATTTGCCGTAGGCCGGATCCCGAAATTGATTGAGAAAGCGCCGTTTGAATTCATGTTCGTCGAGCCGCGGGCTGGGACTGCCCTTGCGCGGTTCGAGATCGGAGGCTGAAGTGGCAACGTTGGCTGGCATTGGGACCTCCTGAAGCCGGTGCTTTGCTGAACGCACCGGCAGATACTGTGTTCCCGGCATGCCACCGATGGGCCGATGCAAGCGGAGCGTCGAGCGCTAAACTCTTCAGGATTTCAAGAAGTAGCCGCCACCCGCTAACCATTTCCTGACCATGAAACAGGCCACCATGGCATGCCGACCAGCGGTAAGTCGCTTATTAACTCATACGACCTATAGTCGCGGCCACTTGGGCGAACGGGGGAGTAGTCTTGTCCGACGAACTGCACATGATCTCTGCAATGGGTGGTGCGTTGACGGGCCTGCCCGGACTTGGCGATTGCCTTGATCAACACGATATCGTGCTCAGCGTTCACCTCGATCGAGATGAATTTCACGAATGCGTCGCCAAGCGGACGTTGCCCAACCTTATCCTGCTCGACGCCCTGTCGCCGGAGGGACGCGGTCTCGAAGACTGCCGGCGTCTCAAGGAAAACGCCGTAACGCGTGATATCCCGGTGATTATCCTGGTCTCGCCGCAGGACGAGCAAAGCAAGATTGCGGGGTTTGCCGCCGGTGCGGTGGATTGTGTCTCCAACCGCGTGTCAGCCGCCGAGCTCGTCGCCCGCATCAAGCGACATATCGAGCTCGGCGTGGCGCAGGCGCGACTGCAGCGGCGCAACGAGCAACTCGACACCGCGCTTGCCAGCATGGGACAGGGCGTGTGCCTGTTTGACGAGGGCGGCCGGCTGCTTCTTTCGAACAATCGTTATGCTGAGGTTTACGGACTCGATCCCGCCGTCATCCATCCGGGGCAGTCCCTGGAAGACATCCTGAATCTGAGACATGAGGTCGGTGCCGTTCCCGCCACTTCGACGTCGGACTATCTCGCCTGGGCCGAAGCGACCAATATGGGCGACGTGCCCCAGGATTGGATCAAGGAACTCAAATCGGGCCGGATCATCCGCGGCTATCATCAGCGGACGCCGGGGGGCGGCTGGGTATCGACCCATGAGGATATCACACAGGCCTGGTTGGCGGAAAAAGCCCTTGCAGAGGCGCACGCCCTGGCAGAACGCGCCGAGCAGGAGGCGCGGGCGGCGCATGCCCGGCTTCTGGCAGCCTTCGAAGTCGTCCCGGAAGGCCTCGTCCTGTTCGACGCCGAAGACCGCTTCGTGCTGTGGAACCGACGATACGAACAGCTTTACGCCGAAAGCGGCGATATGCTTGTCAAAGGGATGCGCTTCAAAGACCGCCTGCGTGCAGGCCTCGAACGAGGCCAGTATCCGGAAGCGGTTGGGCGCGAAGAGGAATGGCTTGAGGAGCGGCTGGCCCATCATGCCGAGCCCACCAGCAAACACGAGCAGCGTCTGCCGGGAAACCGGTGGATCCGGATCGAGGAACGCCGGATCTCCGAAGGGGGCAGCGTCGGCATCCGAG
This sequence comes from Rhizobium sp. M1, assembly GCF_002531805.1. Lineage (NCBI taxonomy): Bacteria > Pseudomonadati > Pseudomonadota > Alphaproteobacteria > Hyphomicrobiales > Rhizobiaceae > Rhizobium > Rhizobium sp. M1. Next base: position 84,938 of record NZ_NWSW01000008.1, read on the forward strand.
TCGACATCACCGATCTCAAGATGCAGGAGGCGTCGTTCAGGCTGCTGTTCGAAGGCAACCCGATGCCGATGTGGGTGTATGACCGCGATACCTTGAAGTTCCTCCATGTCAACCAGGCCGCCATCGATCATTATGGCTATCGTCTGGAGCAGTTCCTGACGATGACGCTGCGTGACATCCAGGCGCCACAGGACGCCGGACGGGTCACGTCTGCCGTCTTCGACGCCGAGGATCCAGCCGCCACGACCTGCTCCTCCCGCCACCGCAAGGGAGATGGCGGCACCATTGAAGTCACCGTCTATTCCACCTGCTTGAACTACAAGGGCAAGGCGGCATCGCTGATGGCCGTCGTCGACGTCACCGAGGCCAAGCGTGCCGAAAAGGCATTGCTGCAGCACCGCGATACGCTTGAGGAGATGGTGCGCTCCCGCACTGTCGAACTGGCGCGGCAGACGGAAGAACTCGAACGCATGCTCGAACAGGAAAAGCAGATCAACGAGTTGCAGCGCCAGTTCGTCTCGATGGCGTCGCATGAGTTCCGCACCCCGCTGGCGGTGATCGACGGCGCGGCGCAGCGGCTTATTCGCCGCAAAGAGGCGGCGACGCCGGAATTCCTGGCCGAAAAGGCCGACCAGATCCGCAGCTCGGTTTCCCGTATGCTCGAATTGATGGAAAGCATTCTTGCCGCCGGGCGGTTGGATCATGGCCGGATCACCATCGTACCCAAGCCGTGCTCAATTGCCGAAATCATCGAAACCTGCAGCGCGCGTCAGGAAAGCATCCGGCGATCCCATCGCTTCCTGCTCGAACTCGACCGGATTCCTCAGACCATTTATGGTGATCGCCCCGCGCTCGATCAGGTCTTCAGCAACCTGTTCTCAAATGCCGTGAAATACGCGCCGGAATCTCCCAATGTTCACGTCACAGGGTGGCAGGAAGGAGAAAGCGTCTGCATCACCGTCCGCGACGAAGGCATCGGCATCGACGCCGACGACCTCCCGAAGATGTTCCAGCGTTATTTCCGCGCCAGAAGCTCCACAGGCATTGCCGGCACCGGCATCGGTCTCAATCTCGTCAAACAGATCATCGAGCTTCACGGGGGCACGATCGAGGTGGCGAGCAGCCGCGGGAATGGCACGATGTTCACCCTCAGGATACCGATCGGTGCCGAGATGTCGGATGAATTGCGCGTCGCTACGCGATAGCAAGCCGGGCGGCCCGTCATAAAAAAACGTCAGGCGGTCGACTGCATTGCCTATCGCTTACCGTGCGGGAGAGGGGGTCCAAGATGAACGACCGGCACCCATTTGATCTCGAGACCTATCTGCGGGACATTGCAATCAGGCCGTGCTTTATCTGCGGCCTGGTCAAGGGTGATCCCGCTTTCTTTCATCATCGCATTTTCGAAGACGAAGAGACGATCATCTTCCTGAGTAAATATCCGACCCTGCCCGGTTACTGCCTTGTCTGTCCGAGGGAGCATCGCGAGGATCTGGCGCGGGATATGTCGACAGATGAATATCTTCGGCTGCAGGAGAAGGTGCACGTTCTGTCTCGCGCCCTTAAAAGCGTGTTCGACGCCGAGCGAATTTACGTCCTTTCACTCGGCAGCCAGCAGGCTAACAGCCATTTGCATTTTCACGTCGTTCCCTTGCCGCCGGGCGTACCTCTCGAGAGGCAGCAATACCACGCGCTGATGGCAGAACACGGCGTTTTGCAGATGCCGGACGATCAAATGGCGGAGTTAGCCCAGCGGATCGTTGCTGCGTATCGTTCGGAGCTGTCTGATCGCCGTTAGGCCTCACGCCGCGGGGAGGGCAAAGGCCGGTACGCGTTCGCCGTTCTCGCGGAAGCGCCGCTCCAGCTCGTCTAACTCCGGTTGAGCCGGCGGATTGCTCAGCGCCATCGCCCAATTCTCGCCGATCGGCAAGGCCATCGCTGTGGTTGCGAGTAGTGTGGTCCCCGGGGCGATTTCGCCGCGCAGCTGCGGCAGCACTGTCTTGGCATAAATGAGGTTGGTGTTTGGTATCGAGCTCATCGCATGCCCGACGCGGGGGGACGGCGACAGATCGATGATCGCGCTGACGTCGGTCTGGCCGTACCAGACGGCGCTGCCTTCCCTTGCATCGGACCGGTCGGCATTAAAATCGGCACGTTCGATCGCAAAGCCGCCTTCGATGGTGCTCAGCGCCCGCGGTGTGGTTATGCGGTGAATGCGGATGTGCCAGGGGTTTGCGGGGATGAGCCAAGTCTCGATGGCGACATCATTCCAGGGGCGCCAGCGCGAATAGAGCCGGTCGCCCGCTATCAGCGCTTCTTCGAGGGTTTCGCGCATGCGGAAATGAACGCCGTCGTCGGAGAGGCCGAGCATGCCGTCGAAGCTGGCGGCGGCAAAGTTCCGGTCGTCGGCCTCGATGTTGAAGGCATAGCGGGTGGAGTAGGCGAATTTCGAATATTTCTCGTTTGCACCGCGCATCTTGTCGTGCTGCTGGCCGGAGGAGAGCACGACGACATTTCCCGGCGTATGCATGGCGACCATGCCGGCCGGCTTCAAAGCCACCGGCTCTGAGAATTCCGGCTGCGGCGCTTCTTCGGCGGCCCAGAAGGGGTGATCGTGGGGAAGGGCGAGCGGCAGGAAGAATTTCAGCGCCCAATAAGGCGAGCCGGGAGAGTTATAGCTCTCGCTCATCAGAAGGTTCGGGTAGCCGTAGCCGATGGAGAGAACGCCATCGCGATCGGCGATCGGCAGCGCCGACCACCAACGGATATGGCGCATGTAATAGCCCTTGATCTCCGCCCAGGGCAGTGCTTCGAGGCCGGCAAAGGCAAGCGCGCCCCAGAAGCCGCCGGCGGCGAAGCGGTAGGTCTGGCTGCGGCCGAAGGCAAGGGCAGCGCCATCGGGGCCGAACCAGTGGCGGATATCCCGGGCGAAGATTTCGGCGCGATGGCGGAAGCGCTGCTTGCGCGCCTTGTCGCCGGGCGCCAGCACGGTGTGGATCAGGCCGTAGAAATGCATGGCGAAGGGGATGTAGTGATCGACCCGCCGGACCGGCCCGTCGCGATACCAGCCGTCGCCGAGATCGAAGGCTTCCAGTTCGTCGAGATAGGCGACGGTTTTGCCGTGGTCGAACGCCACGCCGACACGCTCCAGCCCGAGATCGATGAGGACGCGGAAGAATTTCCAGTTGTTGTCGATAAATTCCAGGTTCCGCGCGGCGACAAGATAGGCGGAGACCGTCTTCTTCTCGTTGTCAGCAAGCGGCTCCCAGATATGTTCGGGCACCAGCGCCAGCGCAAAGCCGACGGCGGCAAGCTCGACCAGCCGCTGGTTGCGATCGGCGAGATCACCCCAATATTCGGGATGGGCGGGATTGGTGCCGTTTGCGAGCCCCTGCCGATAGAGATCCCAATGCGGAAAATGGCCGCCGCCGGCGGCGAGCGGAACGATGCCCCAGAGCGGTCGTGCAAATCCCTCCAGATCCGCTGCCGCCCGGTCGAAGATCGCGCCAGCAGCGCCCAGGCGCACACGGGCGCCGCCTTCGGAGAAATAGGGCAGGAGCGGTTTGAAGAGGTCGATGACGGCCTTTGCCAGATCGTCGCGCGTCTTCAGGGGATTGCCGGAAAGCGGATTGGCCCGCGCAGGATCGTAGATCATCATCAACTCGGAATTTCGTAAAAACAGATTCGGCCGCGGGGCCGATGTTGACCCGCGGCCGTCGGTATCTTGTGAGGCTACTTGATGGCTTTCACGCCTTCAGTCATCTCCTTCAGACCGTCATCGACGGAGGTGTTGTCGGTCATGATCGCGTCATGGGCGCGGTTGAGCACAACCTCGATCTTCGCGGCGTTCGGATTGACGGCCATTTCCAGATAGGCTTTGGCCGGTATCAGCGCTTCCTTGCTGGCCTCATCCTGCGGGAAACCGGGCGTCGAGGCGATTTTTGCGCTGACATCGGCGGTCTTCAGCGCCGGGAAGGTGCCGGTCGCCGCGATGACGGCCGCGCCCTCCGGGCCGGTGACGAACTTGATGAAATCGAGCGCGGCATCCTTGTGGGCGGAATTGGCGTTAACAGCCAGCCCCGAGATCTGCGCAGCCGTCGTGCCGGCGGCCACACCGTCGGGATGCGGGAACTTCACGATGCCCCAGTTCTTGCTCTTCGATTCACCCGACTTGACCTTGGCGATCTGGGTGCCGACGAACCAGGTGCCCATCGGCAGCATGCCGATCGTGCCGTTGAAGAAGAGCGCCGAATAATGCGTATTCGATGTCTTCAGGAAGGCATAGGAGGGAATGGCGCCATCCTTCTGCAGGGTGAGCGCGCGCTCGTACCAGGGCTTCAGGAAGGCGTAGTCGCCATCAACAAGCGTATGTTTTCCGTCGAGGATGCCGGGCAGCTGGACGGTCGAACGCCAGGTGTGCAGCAGCGCGCCATAGGTCTTGTTGGTGCCCATGCCGCCTGCGAGCTTCTCGGCGGTCTCGTCGAACTGCGCCCAGGTCATGTCGTTGGTGGGGTAGGGGACGCCGGCTTTGTCGAAGATGTCCTTGTTGTAATAAACGATCCAGAAGTCGGAGCGGAACGGCAGCGAATAGATCTTGCCGTCGATGGTCAGCTCTTCGATCAGGCCGCCATAAGGCGCCGGATCGATCTTCTGATCCTTCACGAAGCCGCTGAGATCGGCGATGTTGCCGGCGCGCACCAGATTGGTATAGCCCGGCACGTCCTTGATGGTGACGATGTCGATATCTTTCGAGCCGCCGGTCAGCTGGGTCGAAATCATCTGCTGGTAGTCCTGCGAGCCGAGATCCATCGGCTCGAACTTCACGTTCGGATGCTTAGCCTGATAGGCCTCGATCAGCGGCTTGTAATAGGCGGTCTTGTCCCAGTCCCACAAAGCCCATTTGAGCGTCACGGCGTCCTGAGCAAGTGCTGCGCCGGCTGTCGTCGCGGCCAGAGTGAAACCTGCCACGGCAAGTTTCACCGTCCTCCCGAATTTGTCCAAATACATTCCTGTTCTCCTTCCCTGGATCGTCTCTGGATCAGTTATTTTATGAAGTGTCGGTGCGGCCGCATTGCCTCTGGCAGGTCCAGAACCAACACCACTGCCCGATGGACGCCGAATGCGACGGCGAACATTCCGAGTGAAAAATTCAAGGTCGCCGGCATGAACACGGAAACCGGATAGAAGAGGATGTGCGCCAGCCACAGGGCGGCGTTGACGGCGAGCGCGGCAAGCGCCGGGAGCGGGCGGGCGACGGAGGCGAGCGCGGCGAGGCGAAGGAGCCGCGGCACCGGCAGGTCGCGCATCACCATCAGCACGATGAGATGGCAGGCGGTGACCGCAAGGAAGGCGGTGGCAACAAGCGCGACCGCCAGCGGTGCGGCGAGCATCAGATTGTCACGCGCGCCGGCGGCATAGGTGACAATCGCATGGACGCCGATCGCAAGCGCGCCTGCCAATGCCAGGCCCCAGGCGGTGGCGCGCCAGAAATAGCGCAGGAATGCTTCGGTGTAGTCACGCAGGAGATAGGTGTTGCGATCTTCGACGAAGGCGACCGAGACGCGGGCCATGGCGGCGAGTGCTGCCGGCAGCGTCACCACGAAGAGCGAGGCCAGGATGAACAGAATGTTGAGCTTGACCATCTCCCACCATTCGCGGGCGAGGATATCGGCGAACAGGGCAAGGCCGGTCTTCGCAGGCGCATCCTTCGGAATGCCCGGCCCCTCTTTCGTCCACATGTCCCGCAACCACTGCATGGCCGTCTCCCCAGGCGCTCAGTAGAGAATCGATCGTTCGGTTTCCTTGTCGAACAGCTGCGCATTGCTCATGTCGGCGACCAGCGTCGCCTCCTCGCCGATATCGGGCCGGAAGCGCGGCGATACGCGCGCGATGAGATTGCGCCCGCCGGCCACCATGTTCAGATGCACTTCCGAGCCCATCGGCTCGGCAAGTTCCACCACCGCCTTCACAGGGGCCAGGTTCTCGGCCGGAATGTCGGCCGGCGGCAGTTCGTGGAAGTTTTCCGGGCGGATGCCGAGCACCAGTTCGCGGCCCTCGTAGGGAGCGATCCTGCTCTTGTCGAAATGCGCAGGCAGCGGCAATTCGCGGCCGTCGAAGATGGCGACGTAGCCGTCACCCCGGCGCTGAATGGTCGAGGGCAGCATGTTCATCTGCGGCGCGCCGATGAAGCCGGCGACGAACATGTTGACGGGGCGGTCGTAAAGGTTCTGCGGCGTGTCGACCTGCTGGATATGGCCGTCCTTCATGACGACGATGCGGTCGGCCATCGTCATGGCTTCCACCTGATCGTGAGTGACGTAGATGAAGGTGGCGTTGAGGCGCTTGTGCAGCTTGGTGATTTCTGAGCGCATCGTGCCGCGCAGCTTGGCGTCGAGATTGGACAGCGGCTCGTCGAGCAGGAAGACGGCCGGGTTGCGCACCATGGCGCGGCCGAGCGCGACGCGCTGGCGCTGCCCGCCCGAAAGCGCTTTCGGCTTGCGGTTCAGGAGATGGGTGATGTCGAGGATCTTGGCGGCATCCTGCACCTGCTTATCGATGAAATCGCGCGAGACTTTGCGCAGCTGCAGGCCGAAGGCCATGTTCTTGTAGACGGTCATATGCGGGTAGAGCGCATAGTTCTGGAAGACCATGGCGATGTCGCGGTCCTTGGAGGGGACGTCGTTCATGACGTCGCCGCCGATCCGGAGTTCGCCGCCGGAAATCTCCTCAAGCCCGGCGATCATCCTGAGCGTCGTGGATTTGCCGCAGCCGGAGGGGCCGACCAGGATGATGAATTCCTTATCGGCGATCTCAAGATCGATATCGTGGACGACGGTGAGCGCGCCGTAGGATTTGTTCAGCTCTTTAAGCGAAATGCTGGCCATCGGGTTCTCCTGACGTCACCAATAGGAAGACCAGCGGCGCGAAAGGCGCGTCAAAGCTTCCATGTAATAATAATCTCCCCAGGAGACGCACTCATCGACGCCCTCGCCGCGGCAGGTGTTGAAGGGCGATTTCTTCGAATAGGTGGCGTGCAGCACCAGTCCGTTGGAGACGGCGGGATCCTTGACCGCATAGTGATCGGCAAGGCTCTTCACCATGCGCCGCGCCAGCATGCGGTAGCGCGCGGCGGTATCGGCATCGACGAGATCGGCTATCTCAAGCAGGCCGCAGGCGGTGATCGAAGCGGACGAGCTGTCGCGCGGCTCGCCGTCGCCATCGGAAAAGACGAGATCCCAATAGGGCACCATGTCGGCCGGCAGCCGGTTGAGATAGAAGGCAAGCAGCCGGTCGAAGGTCTGGCGGTATTCCTCGATCCGCTCATAGCGGTAGGAGAGCGCCATGCCCGCGATGCCCCAGGCCTGCCCGCGCGCCCAGAAACTGTCGTCCTGGTAGCCCTGCTTGGTGGCGCCGCGCACCGGTGCGCCGGTGACCGGGTCCATGTAGAAGGTGTGATAGGTGGAATCGTCCGGCCGCACCGAATGGGCGAGCGTGGTGCGGGCATGTGTGAGCGCGATCTCGCGGTATTTTGGGTCGCCCGTCTCGCTGCTGGCCCAATAGAGAAGCGGCAGGTTCAGCAGGCAGTCGATGATGTAGCGGTATTCTTCCGGTCTGCCCTTGCGGCCCCAGGCCTGGATGAACTGGCCGATCGGCTGAAAGCGCTCGATCAGCTGGTCGGCGGCCAGGATCGCGGCCTTGCGGCCGTCCTCGTCGCCGACGAGTTTCCAGGCGGCGATGCAGGAGGGCGAATACAGGAAGCCCATGTCGTGATGATCGGTCTCGATGTGGTTGACGATCCGATGCAGGAAGGACTGGACCTGGATCTGCGCGGCATGCCGGAAAATGGGATCGCTGCTATGCTCGAAGGCGAGCCAGAGCTCCCCCGGCCAGAAGCCGGCCGTCCACTGGTCGTTGGCAACGGCGGGATAGACATTGTTGACGCTCGAATGGTTCTGCGCAGCGTAAGTAAACTGAGGAAGGTTGCGCCTGACCTGCGCGACGGCGAGATCGAGCGCGGCGTTCACTTCCTTGTCGGTGATCGGCTGCGGGGCGACTGTTGAAACGGCATTCATGGCTTTACCCCTTCAGTCCCGTCGAGGCGATGCCCTCGACAAAGAAGCGCTGCAGAGCGAGGAAGACGATGAGAACGGGAACGAGGGCGACGACGGAGGCCGCCATGATCAGCCCATACTCGGCCGAATACTGCGAGATGAACATGCGCAGGCCGATCTGGACGGTCTTCAGCTCTGTCTTGGTGAGATAGATCATTGGCCCGAGGAAATCGTTCCACGTGCTGACGAAGGTAAAGATCGTCAGTGTCGAGAGGGCGGGCTTGGAGAGCGGCAGCATGATGCGCGCCCAGATCTGATATTCGTTCATGCCGTCGATGCGTGCCGCCTCGCAGAGCTCGGTCGGGATCGACATGTAGAATTGCCGCATCAGGAAAACGCCGAAGGCGGTGAAGGCCTGCAGGCAGATCAGCGCCAGATGCGTGTTGTTGAGGCCGAATTCGCGCATCAGCAGGAATTGCGGCACCATATAGACCTGCCAGGGCATGGCGATGGTGGCGATATAGCCGAGGAACAGCGTGTTTTTGTAGGGGAAATTGAGCTTGGCGAAGGCGTAGGCGGCAAAGCTCGACGTCAGAAGCTGCAGCAGCGTGACGATGATCGTCAGTTTCGAGGTGTTGTAGATGAAGAGCGCAAGCGGGATCTTCGTCCAGATATCGACGTAGTTCTGCCATTGCGGCTGCGACGGTATCCATTCGATCGGGAAGGCGAAAACGTCGCGGCTGAGCTTCAGCGATGCCGAGAGCATCCAGGCGAAGGGCATCAGCATGACAACCGTCACCGTGATGACGATCGCATAGAGGAGGACCGTTTTGACGGTGATCTTGCGTCCGGCGATCCTCATGCCTCGTCCTCCCTCTGGCGGCGGAACTGGAAGACCGTGACCGCGAGCACGAGGAAGAACAGCACCAGCGAAATCATGCTGGAATAGCCGAGATCCCAGGAAATGAAGGCCTCGTTATAGATGTGGTAGACGAGCACGAGCGTCGAAGTGCCGGGGCCGCCCTGGGTGATCATGAAGATCTGGTCGAACACCTTGAAGGACTGGATCGTCAACATGACGGTGACGAAGAAAGTGGTCGGTCCGAGCTGCGGCACGGTGACATGGATGAATTTCTGCCAGGAATTGGCGCCGTCGAGATCGGCGGCCTCGTAGAGTTCGGAATTGATGCCCTGCAGCCCGGCCAGGTAGATGACCATGTAATAGCCCATGTTCTTCCAGATGCCGAACAGGATCACCGTCACCATCGCCCAATGGCGGTCGGCCGCCCATCCCGGCATGTTTTTGGGGTCGAGGCCGAGCGTGTAGAGGATCATGTTCACCGGCCCCATCTCGGGGTTGAAGATCATGTTCCAGACGACGGCGACGGCGACCAGCGAGGCGACATAGGGGAAGAACATCGCCGTGCGGAAGAAATTGCGCCCGGCGATCTTCTGGTTGAGGAGGACGGCGAGGCCGAGCGCGCAGAGCAGCGTCGCCGGCACCGAAGCGACCGTATAGATGATGGTGTTCCAGAAGGCGGCGACGAAGGCCTTATCGTCGAACAGCCGCCAGAAATTGTCGAGCCCCGCGAATGTGATCGCATTCGAGCCGTCCCAATGCATGAAGGCAAGCGCGAAGGCGAAGAGGATCGGCCCGAGCGTGAAGACTGCGAATCCGATGAAATTCGGCGCGATGAAGGAATAGGCGACCAGCGCACTGCGGATCTTGCGCTGGCGCTTGGACAGAACCGCGACCTTCCGGCGTGGGGTTGCCGGGGCGCCATCCGTCGCGATGACCGAATTCGATATGGACACCGATGCTTCCTCCTGGTCGGGCATTCTGCAGCTGGCGGCTTCTGGGCTTCTCTAGCCTAAATCCAGAGCCGTTCGGGCGGATGGGTGCCGCTGTTCTTCCTCCTGCCAAGGACATAGCACATCTCCGGTATTGGTCAAACAAGTTCTGAATAGATCATACAAATTTTATGGCAAGTGCCGAAAACATATGATAGGTGGGGTGAAGGCCAGACGCCCGTCGATACTTTTCCAGTGCGGGGAGGGACATGTTCAGCGAGATTTCAGGCGCGTTGCCGGACATCCTCGGCGATTTCATGCCGGGAGCCGTCTACGCCGATCGCGAAAGATGGAGCGCGGTGCCGCAGGCCGTGCGGGACGTGGTCGTCCGCGACGCCGAGGCCGCGCTTGCGCGCGCATGGTCTTTGATCACGGCCTCGGATTACCGGGAATATACGGCGACCGGCAATCGCTCGCGATTCGAGGAGCTTTATTTCACGCGGCGGCGGATGCTCAACGATCTGGTGCTGGGTGAACTCGTCGAAGGGGGCGGGCGGTTCCTGCCCAGGATTGTCGACGGCGTCTTCCTGATCGCGGAGGAAAGCGGCTGGCAGCTTCCGGCGCATAATGCCTATGGGCGCGGCGGTCCTCGTCTGCCGCTGCCTGATACTTCGCAGCCGGTGGTCGATCTCTTCGCCGCCGAAACGTCAGCCCTTCTGACAACGATCGTCGCCTTGCTCGGCGATGCGCTCGACGGCATCAGCCCTGAAATTGCGGCGCGGGTGAAACGCGAGATCGAGGCCCGCATCCTGACGCCCTATCTCGGCCGGCATTTCTGGTGGATGGGCAGCGGCGACGAGCGGATGAACAACTGGACCGCCTGGATAACCCAGAACATCCTGTTGACCACCTTCTCGCTGAAGACCGATCAGCCGACGCGCCGCGCCGTCATCGAAAGGGCGCTCGGCAGCCTCGATGCTTTCCTGAAGGACTATGCCGAGGACGGCGCCTGCGAGGAAGGCGTGGTCTATTACCGCCACGCCGCTCTCTGCCTGCACGGCGCGCTGACCGTGCTCGATAGCGTCGCGCCCGGCCTGTTCGACGGGATCTGGCGGCAGCCGAAGATCCGCAACATGGCCGAATATATCGCTCATATGCATGTGGCCGGCCGCCATTATTTCAACTTCGCGGATTCCTCCGCAGTGGTCGAACCCTGCAGCGCGCGCGAATATCTGTTCGGCAAGGCGGTCGGCTCCGAAATGCTGGCGGCCTTCGCCGCGGCCGACCGGACTGACGCCGAGAGCCCGCACCTGCCGGGGGAATGGAACCTCTGGTATCGCGTGCAGGAATTGCTGACCGGGCCGGCAATTCCGAAGGCCGAGCCGAATGCCGCGTCCGGGCGGGATATCTTCTATCCCGGCATCGGCCTGTTCGTCGCCCGCGACGAGCAGTTTTCGCTGGCGGTCAAGGGCGGCAACAACGGCGAGGGCCACAATCACAACGATGTCGGCAGCGTGACGCTCTACAAGAACGGACGTCCGTTCCTGATCGATGTCGGCGTCGAGACCTATGCCGCCAAGACCTTCTCGCCGCGGCGTTACGAGATCTGGACGATGCAGTCGGCCTATCACAACCTGCCGACTTTCTCAGGTGTCATGCAGTCCGCCGGCGAAGCCTTCGGCGCAAGGGATGTCGAGGTCGAATTCGCCGAGGCGAGCGCGCGCATATCCCTCGATATTGCAGGCGCCTATCCCGAGGAGGCGGAGCTGCGCAGCTATCGACGCGTGGTCGCCCTGCATCGGGACCGGCACGTGGAGATCGTCGATACCCATGACGGCGACCGGCCGGTGGTGTTGTCGCTGATGACGTGCCTCGCGCCTGTTATCACCAAAAACAGGATCGATCTACCCGATCTCGGCAGCATTTCTGTCGACGGCGCCGGCGAAATCGAAATCGACGAGATCGAGGTGAATGATGCCAGGCTGAGATCGGCCTGGCCCGAGAAGCTCTACCGGCTGCGTCTGCCGCTCGCCGGGAAGCGACTGAAATTGCAGATAAATTAAAAAGTTAGAGCATGATGTTGTCCGAAAACCGCTTACACTTTTCGGCATCATGCTCTGAGGAGGTCGAGCATGGAATTGACGCTGAAGATCGTGGATGCCGATGGATTCGTGCGGGCAAGTTCCACAGCGCGGGACGAGACCTTCCTGGTCTATCGCCAGGACTATCGCGAGGGCGACTGTGTCGTCGTCGAGGCTTCCGAACCCGGACATCTCTTTCTCGCTTTGGACAGCGCAATCCACTCCGCTTTGGTCTACATCAGGGAAAGCGCCTACTCGCTCGCCGTGCCTTTCGGCGATAAGCGCAAGTCTTATTCGCCGAATGCCTTCAAGGGCGATATTCACCGGCTTTCGGCAAGAAAGGCGCGGCCCGACGAACTCGCCCAGCGGCGCAATCTCGCTCTAAATCCCTGGGACGATCATGCTAATCGGGCGCTCTTCCCGCATGCGCGCGCTAATGTCGAGACCCGCGGCGAAGCGGTCTTTGCCGCGCGCAACGCGATCGACGGCGAAAAGGCCAACGACAATCATGGATTCTGGCCTTACACCAGCTGGGGCATCAATCGCGATCCCGAAGCCGCGCTGACCGTGGAGTTCGGTCGGCCGGTGCGGATCGACGAGATCGTCTTCTACCTCCGCGCCGATTTCCCGCATGATTCCTGGTGGGAAGAGGCCAGCGTCACCTTCTCGGACGGCAGAACCTCCTCCTTTCCGCTGGTGAAATCCGGCACGGCGCAGCGTTTTTCCATCGAGCCCTGCACTGTCGAATGGGTGGAACTGCACGGGCTTATCAAGGCCGAGGACGGCTCGCCCTTTCCTGCACTGACGCAGATCGAAATCTGGGGGACGGAGGCGCTCGGCGTTGCAGCCGTTGCTGCCGAAGACGAGGCCGGGCCTGCCGCCCTTTCTCTTCCTCTATGAACCGAACGTCGGCCTCGGCCGTGCCGCGCTCGGCGGGCTCTCGTGCAGCCGATTCCATGCTCGGCGCAACTGTCGGGCAGAGCCGAAGCCTGAGCGCATCGCCACGGCCTCCATATCCAGCCGAGAGCCGGCGAGCATTTCGCGGGCGAGAGCCACGCGCATGCGGTTGACGAAATCCGTGACGCTCATGCCGGCCTGCTCGTTGAACAGCCGCGAGAGGTTCCGCGGGCTGGCGCCGCTGAGACGCGCAAGCGAGGCAACCGACCAGTCGCGCGTGGGATCGGCGGCAACCGCATCCTGTGCACGGTGAATGACCGGATGGATATGGTTGCGGCCTTCGAGCCAGGGCGAAAGCTGCGGGTCCGAGCCGCCGCGCCTGAGATAGACGACAAGATATCGCGCCACCGCAAGCGCGCAGGCATGTCCCGCCGCTTCGGCGACGATATACAGCATGAGATCAATGCCGGCGGTGATGCCGGCGCTGGTGAGACGCTCGCCGTCCTCGACATAGAGCCGGTTGTCCCGGATGCGCGCGGTGGGCGCGAGTCTGGCGAGGTCCTCCATGCAGCCGTGATGGGTGGTGCATTCGCGGCCGTCGAGCATTCCGGCCTCGGCGGCGAGCAGGGCGCCGGAGCAGATCGAGACCAGCCGAATCCCCGGGCGGATGGCGCGCTTCAGCCAAGCGACGATGGCAGCCTGCGCGGCGCGCTCCTGCTCGTTCCAGGGACGGTTGTTCTCCATGGGCGCGTCGGCGCTGCCGGCGATGACGACGAGCGCCTGATCCGGCAAGCGCTCCGGCAGGGCGGCGACACCGGTGACGGCAAGGCCGATCGAGCTGCCGACCGTTGCCGAAGGGCCGATATAGGTGACGCTGAAGCGCACCGTCCGCTGTTCGAGGTTCGCCTTGCGCAGCACTTCGATCGGGCCGGCGACGTCGAGCAGCAGCACGCGCGGCGGCACGACGACGAAGACGGGGATATCGAAGGGCTGCGCGGCGTCCGTCATGCGGCGAGCAGCTCTGCGCGCCCTGCCAACGCCTGTTCGACGGTGGCGATCCTGGCGAAACGGCCCGACAGGACCAGTTCCGTGCGGCCCCGGATTTCTCCAGCGCTCCAGGTGCGTCCCGCCGCGTCGGTCATCGGGAAGGTGAGGGTCGATTCGCCGACATAATCGACCTGATAGCCGAGATCCGATGCGTGGCGGGTGGTGGTCTCGCAGCATTGTTCGGTGCGGATGCCTGAGACGATGATGCGACGCACGCCATTCTCGATCAGCCAGACGTCGAGCCCGGAGCCGACGAGAGCGCTGTGACGGCTCTTCCTGAAGGTCGCGTCGGCGGCGATCCTGAGCGGGGCGAGCGTTTTGACAAAGCCCGAGCTTTCCGAAAACGGCCCGCTTCCATCGACATGGAAGATCTGGATGACGGGTATTCCTTTGGCCACCGCGCCGTCGATCAGAGCCTGCTGGCGATCGATATAGGCGGATGCGAGGCTTTCATCCCAACAATCGCGCTGCCGGAAGGACTCCTGAGCGTCGATGACGAGAAGGATGGTTTCATGGTCGGACATTTCTTGCTCCGTGGATGTTGATCATGAAGCCATATTCGGCGATCCAAGGACAGAGGAAAATGCACGCGCCGGACAAATAGAGGACACTTCGCGCCAATGACGGCTGATGACGCTCTGATACTCGGAGCGGCAGGCGATGTCGAATGTAGCCGGCCTCCCATGCGCGCGCTTCCGCGAGCCCCTCCGCACGTGCTAAGGGGATCGGATGCGACTGCTTGTGGTGGAGGACAACAAGGATCTGGCGGCCTGGCTGGGCAAAGCCCTGCGGCAGGCGCAATATACGATCGACATTGCCTATGACGGCGAAGACGCGGAACATCTGCTCAAGGTGGCGGAATATTCGGCGATGATCCTCGACCTTTCGTTGCCGAAGCTTGACGGATTGACGCTTCTGAAGCGGTTGAGACAATCAGGCAATAAGCTCCCGATCATCATCCTGACCGCCAATGCAAGCCTGGACGGCCGCGTGGCGGGGCTCGACAGCGGCGCCGACGATTATCTCGCCAAACCCTTCGAAATCGCCGAACTCGAAGCCAGGATCCGCGCGGTGGTGCGCCGCGGGCAGGACCGGGCATCGTCCGAGATCACGGTCGGGAACCTGCGCTTTTCCGGCGGGACGCGGCAGTTCTTCGTGGAGGGCGAGCCGCTGCAATTGACGCCGCGCGAATATGCCGTTCTCGAGCAGTTGGTCATGAAGCTGGGCAATACGGTCTCGAAGGCCGCCCTTTCCGAAAGCGTCTTCGGTTTCGACGACGAGGCGAATCCGAGCGCCATCGAAATCTATGTCCACAGGCTTCGAAAGAAGCTCGAGGCCAGCTCGGTGCAGATCGCGACGTTGCGCGGCCTCGGCTATCTCCTCAGACATGTTCAATAGCGTCTACAGCAAGATCGGCGCCGCCTTCGGCCGGCTCAGCCAGAGCCTCAGGGTGCAATTGCTTTTCCTGGTGCTGCTGACGCTGTTCGGCGCGATCGGCTTCAATCTCTACGACAGCTTCTGGTCGGCCGATGCGACGGCGAAATTGGTGACGGACCGCACGCTCCTGGCCTCGGCCCGTGTCATTGCCGAGGCGGTGCGCGTCGACGAGGGCGGCAATGTCCAGGTCGATGTGCCGCCCGCAGCGCTCGAGATGTTCGATACGGGGTTCGGCGACCGCGTCTTTTACCAGGTCATCACCGTGTGGGGTAATCTGGTGAGTGGCTTTCCCGACCTGCCGCTGCCGGCCGCTCAGCGCGTCGGCGAGGATCGCGCCTTCCACGGTGCCGATGTGCGCGTCCTGATGCTCGACCATCCCGTCGTCGGGCTTCCCGAGGACGGCACGATCTCCGTGACCGTTGCCGTGACGCATAACAGCCAATATGCGATGCGCAGGCAGCTGTGGCTTTCGGATTTTTCGAAGCAGTTCGTGCTCGTCTTCCTGGCGAGCCTGGTGACCATCCTCGGGCTGCAGCGCGGCCTGGCGCCGGCTTTGAGATTGCGGGACGCGGTGCGAGCGCGCGGCCGCAAGCGTCTCGATCCGCTGCCGCCGGAGATGGTGCAGAGCGAGCTGCGCCCGCTCGTCCATGCGCTGAACGACCATATGGAGCGCGTCCAGAACCAAATGGCCGCGCAGCGGCGGTTCGTATCGAACGCGGCGCATCAGCTCAGAACGCCGCTGGCACTGATTTCGACGCAGGCGAGCGTGGCGGCCCGCGAAGGCGACGCGGCTCGTCGCGACGAGGCGCTGGCGGCGCTTCGCGCCAGCACCCGGCAGATTTCGCGCCTCGCCGGCCAGCTCCTGACCTTGTCGCGGGCTGAGCCGGGGAGCCGGCGCCCGCGCGGCG
Source organism: Rhizobium sp. M1 (assembly GCF_002531805.1). Taxonomy (NCBI): domain Bacteria; kingdom Pseudomonadati; phylum Pseudomonadota; class Alphaproteobacteria; order Hyphomicrobiales; family Rhizobiaceae; genus Rhizobium; species Rhizobium sp. M1. The sequence continues at coordinate 101,150 of NZ_NWSW01000008.1, forward strand.
ACGTGACCGATCTCAGCAAGGCCGCCCGCGAGATATTGGAAGCGCATGCCGAAGAGGCGCTGAGGCGTAATATCGATGTCGGCCTGGAAGCGGACGGCCCCGTCATCGTCGAAGGTGACGGCACCATGCTGCGCGAAATGCTGGTAAACCTCATCGACAACGCGATCCGCTATAGCGGTGCGGATGGACGAGTGACCGTCTCGGTCGGACAGGCTGACGGAAGCGCCGTCGTGACCGTGGAGGACAGCGGGCCAGGCATTCCCGAAGCCGAGCGTGAACAGGTCTTTGAACGCTTCTACCGGATCATGGGGACCGAAAGCGACGGGAGTGGCCTCGGGCTTGCGATCGTCCGCGAGGTGGTCGAAGGCGCCGAAGGTTCGGTGTCGCTCAGCGATGCGGAAGGCGGCGGTCTGGTGGTGACCGTGCGGCTTCCGCTTGCTTAAAGGCGAAATGCTTCCATAAAAAGCGCCGGATCTGGCGCCCAGGAACTGGTTTATGGCACCCCTCGCTCTCTACCCGGCGTCATCCTCGGCCTTGTGCAGCCTTGTGCCGAGGATCTGCTGCCCTATCGACCGGAGGCAGATGCTCGGCAAAGGCCGAGCATGACGAAAGGGAAATTGGCCGAGTTTGCCATCAAAAAACGAAGGCCGGGCTTTGCGCCCGGCCTTCCCTTCGATCTGCCTTGGGAGGGAGGCCGATCTGGTTACTGCGTATCGAGCTGCTGCTGCGGGCGCCATTTCGCCAGACGGTTCTCGATCAGCGTCATGATGTATTCGGCAACGAGTGTCACGACCATGACGAGGAGGATTGCCGCGAACATGCCGGCGGCGTCGAATGTGCCCTTGGCGATCGAGATCAGCTGGCCGATGCCGAAACGGGCGCCGACGAATTCACCGACGATGGCGCCGATGATCGCAAAGCCGAAGGAGACGTGCAGGCTCGCGAAGATCCAGCTCATCGCCGAGGGAATGACCACCGTACGGGTGACCTGCCAGTCCGAAGCGCCGAGGATGCGGGCGTTGGCGATCATGTTGCGGTCTGCCTCGCGCACGCCCTGGAAGGCGTTGGCAAAGACGACGAAGAACACCATGATGAAGGCGAGCGCCACCTTGGACGGCAGGCCGAGACCCATGATCATGATGAAGATCGGCGCCAGCACCACGCGGGGGATCGAGTTGATCGCCTTGATGTAGACCGAGAAGATATCCGACAGGAAACGGTTGCGGCCGAGGCCGATGCCGACGAAGACGCCGGTGATCGAGCCGGCGAAGAAGCCGATCAGCGCCTCTTCCATCGTCACCCAGAGATTATACCAGAGCGAGCCTTCGGTGGTTCCCTCGGTCGCCCATTCGTAAAGGCGCTCGAGAACGCCGCTCGGGCTCGAATAGAAGAACGGGTCGATCCACTGCATGTTGGAAGCGAGCTCCCACATGCCGATGACGAAGACCAGGATGGCGATCTGCCAGAAGCGCACCAGCGTGTTGCGCCGGTGCATCGCCTTCAGCGCGGAGGCTTCGATTTCGGCATCTGACGTGCCCGGGCGAAAGAGAGCGGCCGAACCGGCCTCGAGCGTGATGTGTGCCATGATATCCTCCCTCAGGCCGCTTCGCTTGCGCGGCGGTAGCTGGTCTCGACCTCTTCGCGCAGGTCTTCCCAGATCGTCTTGCAGTAATCGATGAAACTCTGCTCGTAGCGGATCTCCGATACGATGCGCGGCCGGGGAAGATCGATCGTATAGACCGACTTGACCGTGGCCGGGCCGGCGGTCAGCACATAGACCTTGTCGGCAAGCGCCACTGCCTCTTCGAGATCGTGGGTGACGAACACCACCGAAGCCTTGCGCTCCGCCCAGAGCTTGAGGAGTTCCTCGTGCATGACGGTGCGGGTCTGCACGTCGAGCGCCGAGAAAGGCTCGTCCATCAGCAGGATCTCAGGCTCGTTGATGAAGGTCTGCGCCAGCGAGACGCGCTTGCGCATGCCGCCGGAGAGCTGATGCGGATAGTGGTGCAGAAACTTCGAGAGGCCGACGCGCGCCAGCCAGTCGCGGGCGCTCTTTTCCGCCTCGGCGCGCGGCTTGCCGCGGAACAGCGGCCCGGCCATGACGTTGTCGATGACATTCTTCCAGGGAAAGAGCGCGTCGGTCTGGAACGCGAAGCCGACACGCGGGTCGATGCCGGTGATCGGCCCGCCCATCAGGCGGACTTCGCCGGCGGAGGGGCGTGCGAGGCCGGTCACGAGGTTGAGCGTCGTCGACTTGCCGCATCCGGTAGGGCCGACGACGGCGACGAACTCGCCGCGGGCGACCGTCATGTTGAAATCCCGCAGTGCCGTGAGCGACTTGCCGGTCGGCGAGACGAAGCGGCGGCTGACATTGATCAGCTCGATCGCCGGGACCTGTCTGTTGTCCTGTTGCATGGTGATACCTGAGGCGTGCTTTCAGGGCGCGCACGCAATGCCCATGATCGATCGGAGGCCGCTCCCGCTTGGGAGCCGGGAGCGGCGCGGCTGACTTACTTGACGTTCTTGACGAATTCCGTCGTGTAGGTCTTTGAAAGATCGATCTGTTTGCCCTTGACGTTCTTGGAGAATTCCGACAGCACGGCGAGCACCGTCTTCGGGCCGTCTTCCGGCATGACGCCATCGGGCGTAAACATGCCCTTGCCCTCTTCGAGAGCCTTGATGTAGCCGTCCTTGTCGCCGACATAGAAATCCTTCGGCATCTTGTCGGCGATTTCGGCGGCGGAATGCGTATTGATGTATTTCAGCGTCTTGACGAAGGCGTTGGCGAGCTTCTGCGCCTCTTCCTTATGTTCGTCGACCCAGGACGTTTCCATGTAGAGCGAGGCGGCCGGATAGGTTCCGCCGAGCGCCTTGCGGGTCGCCTCGACCGTCCGCATGTCGACGAGGACGCTCGCTTCGCCTGTCTTGATCATGCGCGAGATCGTCGGCTCCGTCGTCATGCCGGCCTGGATCTGATCCTGCTGCATCGCGGCGATGAAGGTGCCGCCGGCGCCGACGGGAATGGTGACGACATCGCCGGGCTTCAGACCAGACTTGGAGGCCATGAAGAGGGTCAGGAAATTGGTCGAGGAGCCGAGACCGGTGACGCCGAGGCTCTTGCCCTTGAAGTCGGCCGGCGACTTGATCTCCGGATGTTTGCTCGAGACCATCTCGACCTCGCCCGGCGCCTGGCTAAACTGGACGATGGATTCGACGAATTTGCCTTTGGCTTGCAGATCGACGCAATGGTCGTAGAAGCCGACGACGCCCTGGACGGCGCCTGCCAGCAGCTGATTTTCGGCATCGACGCCGGCCGCTTCGTTCAGAAGCTCGACATCGAGACCCTCGTCCTTGAAGTAGCCGAGGGATTCGGCGAGCTTGGCGGGCAGATAGATCTGCTTTTCATAGCCGCCGACCATGATGGTGATCTTGTCGGCCGCATGGGCAGCTGTTGAAGCAAAGGATGCCGCGGTCAGCAGCGCGGAAAAAGCGACGGTGTGAAAAAGGCTGCGTGAAGAACGCATGGAAAACTCCTCCTAATGGTTTACCCGCATCGTCGTCTCGCCACCTTTGACCCGTGTCTCCTCCACGATGCTGCCCTTTCCTATGACGCCGAAGCTTTCAACTAGCTTTCAGTTGCAGACGGGTAGACAGCCCGTCCGTGCCGTATGCGGATAAGGGCTGCGCAGTATCCGCCACAATAGACGCGGTGACGCAATCGGCCAGCAGATTCGCTTGCTGCGGCTGGATGAAGGATTACCTCGTGATGCCCGAAGAGCTTGCGGCGCTTGCCGCCGCCCTCAGCTGGTAAAGCTGCGCAGATCCTTCAGCAGGTTGCGATACCTCGCCTGGCTGCCGACCAGATGCTCGCGCATGGCGTTACGCGCGGCCTGATCGTCCCTGTCGGAGATAGCGACGATGATCGCTTCATGTTCGCGATGGATCAGCTTGCGGTAGGCGGTCTGCTCGGCGGTGCGGGTTTCCGGGACGAGCCGCGACTGCGGGATGATCGCCGAGCCCTGGGATTCCAGAAAGTGCTTGAACAGCGGATTGTTCGTCGCCTCGGCGATGGCGACGTGGAGTTCGAGGTCCGCCTCGCGGATGGATTGGTCCGTCTCGATGCAATGGAGGATTTTCCGGTGGCATTCGAAGATCGCCTCTTCCTGCGCCGGCGAGCGGCGGAGCGCGGCAAGTCCCGCTGCCTCGATTTCGACGGGCGTCCGGATTTCGAGCACTTCGAGATCGGAAGCGACGCGGGCCTTGTCGACCTTCCGGCCCGACAGCGCCGGGTCGGGGCTGATCACGAAAATCCCGGCACCCTGGCGCACCTCGACCAGCCCGTCGGATCGCAGCGCGGCGACGGCCTCGCGCACCACGGTTCGGCTGACGCTGTGCGTTTCGGTCAGTTCATGCTCGCTCGGAAGCTTGTCGCCGGCGGCATACTGGCCGCTCAAAATGGCTTGCCGAAGGCTTTCGCCGACCCGTGAGACCAGCGACCCCGAGCCCCTGCCGCGATCCTTCCCCTGCATAGCCACGCCTTCACCCCGCATCGGCCTTGATCCGGATGCCGGCGGCACTCCGAAATTTACGATTCATCACACATGTATGACAAATTCTCGGATCTTTCAATGGCGAGGGGCAAGTCTTCACAGCCGCCTGGTCGACTCCCCCCGCACGAATCTCGGCGTCAGGATGAAATCCCGCGGTGGTTCGGCGGCGGCCTCGGAGCTTGATATTCTTGCCAGCAGCCGCTGCGCCGCCAGTTCGCCGAGCTTTTGCGCATCCTGCACCACCATGGTGATGCGCGGCGTGATGACATTGCTCCAGGGCACGTCGTCGACCATCGCCAGGGATACGTCCTCTGGGCAGCGGAAGCCCATTTCCTGCATCACCTGCAGCGTCGCGAGCCCCATCATGTTGTTGGCGCCGATGATGGCGGTCGGCCGGTCGCGGCGGGTGAGCAGCCGCATCGCCTGCGTATGGCCGCCCGTCCTGGTATAGCCGCCCTCGGTGACCAGCGAAGGATCGACATCGACGCCGGCGGCCGCCATCGTATCCATGAAGCCCTTGAGCCGTTCGTCGGCGGTGTGCAGGCCGCTCGGGCCGGAGATGAAGGCGATGCGCCGGTGGCCGAGCTGCAGCAGGTGCTCGGTCAGGATGGTCGTCGTCAGCGGATTGTCGGAGCCGACGAAATCGCGCTCTGCACCTTCGACCTTCTGGTCGAACATCACGATCGGCGTCTTGAAGTCGCGCAGGAAGGCTGCGTATTCCGCGCCGTGGCCGTTTGTCGCCAGCGCAATACCGGCGATCTTTTGCGCTTCCATCCGCTCCAGCAGCGCCCGTTCGAGGTCGGCGCGGCCGGAGGAGTCGGCGATCAGGACGAAATAGCCGTGGTCGAGCGCCTGATGCTCGATCTCGCGGCGGATATCGCCGAAGAACATATTGCTGAGATTGGCCGACACGAAACCGATGAGCGAGCTGCGCCCGCGCGCTAGCGTCTGGGCCACCGGATCGATGCGGTAGCCGGTCGATTTGATCGCCTGCTGGATGCGGTCGAGCGTCTCGGCGCCGACCCGCTTCGGGCTGTTGAGCGCAAGCGAGACGGTCGAGATCGAAACCCCCGCCAGGCGCGCGACATCTCGTATGGTCGTCATATCTATCGAACCGGTTCTAAAGCTTTCCTTTTGTCAGATTTCTTTCGTCTGCGCAACTTATCCTCCATGATTAGCCAGAATGTGTGTCGATACAATGGGTTTCACGATTTCAGAAATTCGGCTTGACAGGCAAGGGATCAAGCAAGATGATCAATTACCGAACCGGTTCGATATGATGTCGAGCCGGAAAACAGGGAGGAGAAACCTGTGACGAGTTCGGAACGCTGGCCGGAAAAGCCTGAATCGTTAGGGGCGGGCAAGCACGCCTGGTTCAGCCATGATCGCCTTGGCATGTTCATCCATTGGGGGCTTTATGCTCTGGGGGCGCGGCATGAGTGGTTGAAGAACCGCGAAGAGCTGAACGACGACCATTATCAGCGCTATTTCGAGAATTTCGATCCCGATCTCTACGATCCCAAGGCCTGGGCGCGCCGCGCCCGGCTTGCGGGCATGAAATATGTCGTGGTGACGACCAAGCATCACGAAGGCTTCTGCCTCTGGGATAGCAAGGTCACCGATTACAAGGCGCCGAACACGCCCTGCGGCAAGGATTTGCTGACGCCGCTGGTCGAAGCGTTTCGCGCCGAAGGGCTGAAGATCGGCTTCTATTATTCGCTGCTCGACTGGCACCATCCTGACTTTCCGATCGACGTCCACCACCCCTTGCGCAACCATCCCGACGCCGAGGCGCTGAATTCAGGGCGCAACATCGCCAATTACGCCGCCTATATGCGCGAACAGGTGCGCGAGCTTCTGACCGGCTTCGGCCGCGTCGACATCATCTGGTTCGATTTCAGCTATCCCGGCCGCGAATATCGCGGCCTGCCCGGCAAGGGGCGCGCGGACTGGGAGAGCGAGCGGCTGCTGGAACTGGTGCGTGAGCTGCAGCCCGAAATCATCGTCAACAACCGACTCGACCTGCCGCCGGGCAAGCTGCCCGACGTGACGACGCCGGAGCAATATACGCCGCGCGTGGCGCCTGCCATCGCCAGCCAGGGTGTGCTCTGGGAAGCCTGCCACACCTTCAGCGGCTCCTGGGGCTATCACCGCGACGAGGACAGCTGGAAGAGCCCGGAGCAGATCATCCAGCTGCTGATCGATTCCGTCGCGCTCGGCGGCAACCTCCTGATGAATGTCGGCCCGACCGGCCGCGGCACCTTCGACGCCCGCGCCATCGCGGCGCTCGAGGTCTACCAGAACTGGATGGAGGTCAATGGGCGCTCGATCTACGGCGCCGGTCCCTCCGAATTTCCGGTGCCGGCCGGCTGCCGCTACACCCAGCGCGACAACCGCCTCTACCTGCACGTCTACAACTGGCCCTACCGCCACATTCATATCGAAGGTCTTGCCGACAGGATCGCCTATGCGCAGTTCCTGCACGATGCCAGCGAAGTGCGCTGGCTCAGCCAGACGAAAGACGTGGATTCCAATATCGGCGTGATGGTGCCGGAGGGCATGATCACGCTCGAACTGCCGGTCCGGCGACCCGACGTTACCGTCCCGGTGATCGAGATCGTCCTCAAGGCGTGAACTCGGTCGCATTCGCGTGTTCATTGCGTCATGGAGGGAGGAGAAACCCATGAAGGTTCTGAAGAAAACGCTTTTGCTTGCCGCAATCGGCGGCAGCCTCTTTGCCACAACAGCATCGGCCGAGCAGGTCAACCTGACCTGGCAGATGTGGACCGGTTCCGAGGCCGATACCAAGGGCTGGCAGCACCTGGCCGATATGGTGACCGCCAAATATCCCGATATCAAGGTAACGCTGACGACGACCGGCTGGGTCGATTACTGGACCCGCCTGCCGGTGCTGGCGGCGTCGGGCCAGCTCGCCGACATCGTTTCCATGCAGTCGCTGCGCATGCCGAATTTCTATTCGCTGCTCGAGCCTCTGAACGACCGGATCGCCGCCGACAAGTTCGATGTCGGCGCCTTTACGCCTTCGATCATCGGTGGCATGTCGGTCGACAAGCAGCTCTACGGTCTGCCTTACGACGTCGGCCCGTGGGTCATCTACTATAACCAGGATGCGCTTGAAGCCGCCGGCGTTCCGCTGCCGAAGCCGGGCTGGACGCTTGCGGAATTTACCGAGGCTGCCAAGAAGCTGACCAAGGACGGCAAATACGGCTTCGGCATCACGCCGCAGAACTATTCGGTGCTCGCTTCGGCCTGGGGCGACAAATATGTCAATGATTCAGGAGAGCTCGACCTTACCAATCAGAGCGCTATTGCCGCTGCCGACAGGGTGATCGGCTTTGCCGCCAAGGATAAGATCGCGCCGCTGGTGCCGTCGAGCGCAGATGCCGGCACGGTCATTCAGGGTCGGTTCAATTCGGGCAATGTCGCCATGTATGTCGATGGTCCCTGGTCGATCATCGGCATGAAAGACAAGGCGAAGTTCAAGATCGGCCTCACCACCCTGCCGCGCGAGGACGACAAGGACCTTGCCGCAGTCACGGCGGGCTCCGGTTTCGGTATCGCCACGACGAGCAAGAACAAGGATGCGGCCTGGAAGGCGATCCAGGTGCTGACCAGCCCCGAGGCGCTGCAATATCTCGCCGAACAGGGCCGCGCGCTGCCGGCCCGCACGGCCTCGCAATCCTCCTGGTACAAGGTGGCGGCCAAGGACATCACCAATGGCGGCGAGGCGCTCGATTATTCGCTGGCGCATTCGGTGCCCTATGTGATCACCAACAACTGGGCGGCGGTGGAAAACCTGTTCAACCAGTATTTCCCGCCGGCCTTCGGCGGCAGCGCCGACGCCAAGCAGACGATGGAGTCCATCCAAAGCCTCGCGCAGCAATAGAGCGCGGCGGCGGGATTTGCCGCGCATGGAGGAAAAGATGTCGGAAAGCGCCGTCGCCGAAATCAGCCTGCAGCCCGGGCAGCCTCGGCGCTTCCTGAAGCCGGAAACGCAGACGGCCATGCTGTTCCTGCTGCCGAGCTTCCTCGGCTTCATGATCTTCATGGCCCTGCCGATCCTGGCGTCGCTGGCGCTGTCCTTCACCAACTGGCAGCTGCTGACGACGCCGTCCTTCGTCGGCTTTCAGAATTATATCAAGCTCTTCACCGTCGATCCGGCCTTCTACACCATCCTCGGCAATACGCTGTTCTTCGCGGTCGAATATCTGGCGGTGAATATCATCGTCTCGCTGACGCTGGCGGTGTGGATATCGAGCCTCAAGCGCGGCAAGGCGATCTTCCGGGTGATCTTCTTCCTGCCGACCTTCACGCCGACGATCGCGGCCTCCGTGGTGTGGCTGCTGATCTTCACGCCGGATGGGCTGGCCGACAGCATCATCCGGTCACTCGGCCTCGGCCTGCCGAATTTCCTGCTGAGTTCCTGCTGGGCCATGCAGGCGGTCGTGCTCGTCACGCTCTGGGCCAATGTCGGCTACAACGTCGTGATGTTCAACGCCGCGCTCGACCTGGTGCCGAAGCACTATCTCGAGGCGGCGATGATCGATGGGGCAGGGCCGTGGCGGCGCTTCTGGCGTATCCGCCTGCCGCTTATCTCGCCGACGGTCTTCTTCGCCACCGTCATGACGGCCATCACCTCGCTGCAGGTTTTCGACGAGATCTTCGCCATGACGCGCGGCGGCCCGGGCTCGGCGACCGCCACTCTCGGCTTCGCCATCTACCAGAAGGGCTTCACCAATTTCCAGATGGGCTATGCCTCGGCGCTCGCCTGGGTGATGTTCGTCATGATCATGGCGCTCACCATCCTGCAGTTCCACATGCAGCGCAAATGGGTGCATTATGACGATTGACGCGACCTCACGGCATCCGCACTCCCAGTCCCGGAACCGGCACCGCATCCTGCGGCGCATCGGCACCTTCTTCAGCTATGCCGGCCTTTCGCTGGTCGCGCTGCTCTTCCTCTTTCCGTTCTTCTGGATGGTGTCGAATGCGGTGCGCTCCAATACCGAAGTGCTGGCCGTGCCGGTGCGCATCCTGCCTGAGGAATATCAGTGGGGCAATTTCGTCGAGGCGCTGGTTTCGCTGCCCTTCGGCACCTTCCTGATGAATTCCTTCATCGTCGCCTGCGGTGTGACCGCGATCGTACTCGTGGTTTCCTGCCTCTCGGCCTATGCTTTCGCGCGCCTGCGGTTTCCCGGACGGGAAGGGCTGCTGCTCACCTATCTCAGCACGCTGATGATCCCGCAGGTGATGCTGGTCATCCCGCTCTTCCTGGTCGTCAGCAAGCTCGGCTGGATCAACACCTATCACGGGATGATCCTGCCGGTCGCCTTCTCCTCTTTCGGCACCTTCCTGCTGCGGCAGTTCATCCTCGGCATTCCAAAGGATCTCGACGAGGCGGCGATGATGGACGGGGCGTCGCGCCTGCGCATCCTGGTCACCGTCATCGTGCCGCTCGCCATGCCGGCGATCGGCCTGCTCTCGCTCTTCACTTTCATCGCCCAGTGGAAGAGCTTCCTCTGGCCGCTGATCGCTACCAGCGGCCTCGACAAAGCCACGCTGCCGCTCGGGCTCACCTTGTTCCAGACGCAGCAAGGCACCTCCTGGAATTACATCATGGCCGGCGCGACAATATCCATGGTGCCGGGCGTCATTCTTGCCATCGTGCTGCAGAGGGTGATCTACAAGGGCATCACCGTCGGCTCCGGTTTCGGCGGACGCTGATATTTAAAAACAAAGACTTGATGCCGTCACTTCAAATCCGGCTTGACCTGTTTCAAGTCCAGCCGTGCGCCGCTGCAAGATTCCTATTCCCCGCGTTACTTCTCGTTTCCGCGCGCAAAGTAAAATTTAACCATGATTTGAAATAACGCATTCATATCCGAATCGCATAGGGGATTTCATGAAAACCGCGACGCTTGCATCCATCGCCTTGGCGATATCGGTCTCTGTTGCCAATGCGCAGACGATCGGGGTTTCGATGACCAATCTCGACAAGTTCAGAGAGATGCTTGTGAACGGCGTCGTCTCGCACGGGAAGACGATATCAGGCCTCAAGCTCGTCACCCAGAATGCCAATGGCGACAATGAGCTGCAGAAGAAGCAGGTTCAGCAGTTCGTCGCCGACAAGGTCGATGCCATTATCATGATGCTGTCTGATGGCGATCTCGGGCCGCAAATGACCAAGATCGCAGCGGATGCCGGCATTCCGCTGATCTACATCAACACGACACCCTCCAATCTCTTGGACTTGCCGGACAATCAGGTCGTTGTCGCCTCCGATGAGAAAGACTCCGGTACGCTGGAGACGAAGCAAGTATGCTCTCTCCTCAAGGGCAAGGGCCGCGTCGTCGTACTGATGGGCGAGGTTTTCCATGTGGCCGCCCGCACCCGCACCCAGGACATCGCCGATGTCATCGCGACGCCGGAATGCAAAGGCCTTGAGATCGTCGAGCAACAGGCGGCCTATTGGTCGCGCGATTATGCCGATCAGCAGATGCAGGAATGGCTGGCGGCCGGCGTCAAGTTCGACGCCGTCATCGCCAACAATGACGAGATGGCGCTCGGTGCGATCCGCGCCATGAAGAAGGCCAATATCCCGATGAAGGACGTCGTCGTCGCCGGCGTCGACGCCACCGACGATGCACTCGCCGCGATGGTGGCCGGCGATCTCGACGTGACCATTCTCCAGAGCGCCGTCGGGCAGGGTGCCGCCGCCGTCGAGGCTGCCGTCAAGCTCGTCAAGAAGGAGAAGGTGCCGCGCGAAAACAACGTGCCCTTCGAGCTCGTCACCCCTGAGAACATTGCGCAATACCTGCCGAAGAGCCAGTGAGCATAAGAGGCCTATGATGTTGCATTTCTGGAATAAATTCGGCATTCGCGCGCAGATCACCGCAGGCTTCGTGCCGTTGATCCTGCTGATGAGCCTGCTGACCGTCAGCGCGATCTCCGGCATGAACGGGCTCGCCGCGATCTTCGCCTCCTATCGCGCCACGGCCGGTCAGAGCCTCGCCATCTCGGATTACAGCGAGAAACTGCACGAGATCCAGATGTCGGCGGAAGCCTTCCGCACCACGCCGACGCAGGCCGTCGTCGACAGCTTCCGCGCCGGTGTGAAGGCATTCGAGGCGGACGATCCGCGTTTTGCCGGCAACAAGGACCTGCAATCCGGTCTTGCGGTCATCCGCCAGGATATCGCCGCCTATGGCAAGGCCTTCGAGCAGATCGTTTCCCTTCAGGCCCGTCGCGACCTGCTGATCTCCAAGGTCACCGAATTCGGTCCCTGGACCAGCATCGCGCTCAACGATGTCATGCGCAGCGCCTGGCGGCAGAACGATGTCGCCTTGCTGCACATGACGGGAGCGACGCTGGAAGCCCTGAACCGCAGCCTCTATTTCTCCGAACGCTTCGTGCATTCCGAGGATTTTGCCGCTTACGAAACGGCTCAGGCAGCACTCGCCGAAGCCGTGGCACTCAACGATGCCGCCGCCAAGGCCGCGAAGGACGAGCTGCAGAAGAAGCGCTTGATGGGCGCCGGCCAGCTGATGCAGAACTACACCGCCCGTCTCGGCGATATGAAGGAAGTGCTGCAGGCTTCCGGCAATATCCGCCAGACGCAGCTTGGAGTGCTCGCCCCGAAAATATCAGGCGAATTTAGGGATTTGCAGGCCACCGTTACCGGCGCCCAGAAGAATCTCGACGGTTCGGTCGAAGCAACCGTTGCCTCCGCGACGAGCGCGACGCTTGTTATCAGCGGCTTGCTGATCGTCATCGGGCTCGTGCTCTCCTATTTTGTCGGCCGCTTGATTTCCTCGGCGGTGCGCGGGATGGCGCAGTCCATGGAGCAGCTCGCCCGTGGCGACGATGCGATCGTCATCACCGGCGTCGAGCATCGCCACGAGCTTGGGGGCATGGCGCGTTCGCTGAAGGTTTTCCAGGAGACCGGACGCGCCAAGCTGATCGCCGAAGCCAATGCCGAACGCGCCCGCCTCGCTGCCGAAGAAGAGCGGCTGCGCCAGGAAGCCGAGCGGCTTAGCGATGCGCAGGTGATGGAGCATGCGTTCCGGCAGATTTCCGTCGGCCTCGACGCGCTGTCGAAGGGCGATCTCACCGTCCGCGTCGGCGAAGTCGACCATCGCTATGTCAGGATCAGGGATCACTTCAACAATTCGGTCGCGAGCCTCGAGGAAGCGGTCGACTCCGTCATTCGCGCGGTTGCCACCATCCGGTCCGGCCTTGCGGAAATCTCCACTGCCTCCAACGATCTTGCCCGCCGCACCGAGCAGCAGGCAGCGTCGCTGGAGGAAACGGTCGCGGCGCTGGGTGACGTGACCCGCGGCGTCAACGGCACGGCCGAGGGCGCCAGCCGCGCTCAGGCTGTCGTGGCGACGGCCCGCACTAACGCCGAAAAGGGCGGCGAGATCGTCTCGCGCGCCATTGCCGCGATGACGGAAATCCAGAACTCATCGTCGAAGATCGGCAACATCATCAGCGTCATCGACGAGATCGCCTTCCAGACCAACCTGCTGGCGCTGAATGCCGGCGTCGAAGCGGCGCGCGCCGGTGATGCCGGCAAGGGCTTTGCCGTCGTCGCCCAGGAAGTCCGCGAGCTCGCCCAGCGCTCCGCCAACGCGGCACGGGAGATCAAGGAACTGATCTCCACCTCCTCGGCGCAGGTCAAGACCGGCGTTGAACTGGTCGGCGAATCCGGCCTCTCGCTCGAACAGATCGTCGAGCAGGTCACCGCCATGAACGCGACCGTGGCCGAGATCGCCGTTGCCGCCCGCGAGCAGGCCACCAGCCTGCGTGAAGTCTCGGCCGCCGGCGACCAGATGGACAAGGTGACCCAGCAGAACGCCGCGATGGTCGAGGAAACCACGGCCGCCGCCCAGAGCCTGACGCACGAGACCGAAAGCCTCGCCGAGCTGCTGCGCCGGTTCAGGACCAGCAGCGGCCGGGCATCGGACCACCACCGCCATTACGCCATGGCGTCCTGACCGCCGGAGCTATCATCATAGCCAACGGCTCAATGCGAACGTTCTCCGGAGGCGGCGACGCCTTCGGACATCGCTTCAAAGTGTTCCGAACTGCACCTGCAGCTTCCCGGACCGGCCGGCGCGGTAGAGGCCGGCGACGGCTTCAGGCAGCTTCTCGAAACCCTCCACGAGGTTGGTGACCGGTTTCAGTCTTCCTGCGAACATCAGCCGTGAAAGATCATCCTCGGCTTTCAGGCGTTCATGGGCGAAGTCGGTGACCATCCAGGCTTCGGCCTTGATATTGCGCCGGCGCAAGATTTCTTCGACCTCTTCGGAAATGCCCATCATTCGGCGTATCGTAGGCGCAGGCGCTCCGGCTGCCGGACTTTCGCCGTAGAGCGAGGCCGCCGAGCCGTAGGAGAACATGCGGCCGTTCATGTTCAGCCGTTTGAGGACGGCCTCGGTGACGCGCCCGCCGACCCCGTCCGAGAAGAAGTCGATGCCTTGAGGGAAGCGGCTTTGCAGCTCGGCATCAAGATCATCGGCCTTGTAGTCGATGCAGTCGTCGATCTCCAGCGTATCAACGATCCAGCCGCACCGGTCTGCCCCACCCGCGAAGCCGATGACCCGTGAGCCTGCAATTTTCGCCAGCTGCGCCGCGATTGATCCCACCGAGCCACTCGTGCCCGCTACGGCGACCTGATCGCGCGGCATTAGCGGCCCGCATTCGCGCAGGCCGAAATAGGCAGTCAGGCCTGATGTGCCGAGCACATTCATCAGTACCGAGGGCGACCACATTTTGACGAGTGCGGGCCTGAATGCATAAAGGAAGGGCGAGCTGGTGCCGTTGGCTGTTTTCACCAGCTCGCTGACCGCAGGGTAGCCGACCGCAGCGTCAGTGCTCGATACCAGCTGGTATTCTTGCCACCCGGCCTGGCAATGGATCACGTCGCCTTCGTTGAACACCGGATCGCGCGACTTCACGACGACGGCGCAGGCGAAGTTCGTGGAGTCGGTCGAACCGACTTTCGTGCCACCGGCAGCCATACGTTTGCGTGTGGCGGAATGGATGTTGGCAAGCAGGACCCGCACAAGCGCCTGTCCTGGCGCTGGCTCGGGTAGAGGTACCTCCCGCAGCTCGAAGTGGCTCGGCTCAAGCGATCCTTCAAGCGGTTTTGCAAGCACCCACTGGCGAAATGTCTCGGCCAAATCTGATCTCTTTTGTTACTGCGTTTCTGAATTGCGGCAGCAGGTCCGCATGCCACGAGAAACGAGGATGCTCGTTCGAAGCGGTGAATGGGAGCAGCGTAGCGGGTGCTATATTTTGCGTCCAATGAATGATACGCATTAGCGTTATGCAGAAAACGGATTTTCGTAATGTCGACCTGAACCACCTTGTCGTGCTGCGTCTGCTGCTGGAAACACGCAGCGTGACCCTCACCGCGAAGCGGCTCAATATGAGCCAACCGGCCGTAAGCCGTGCACTGGCAAGGCTTCGCATGCTGCTCGGTGACAAGATTCTGCTGAAAGGAAAGTCCGGAATGACGCCGACGGCTCGGGCCGAAAGCCTGATTGATCCGCTCGCGAGCTTGCTCAATCAGTTAGAGAGCTTCGTTGCGCCATCTGCGTTCGATCCCGGAACCACGCAGCGCCTGTTTCGCATTGCCATGACGGATCACGCCGCGATCATCATGCTTCCCAGCCTGATGTCCATGTTCGCTCAGGAGGCGCCGAATGCGGTCATCGAGATCGTGCCGTTCACAAACGACACGTTCGTGCAGCTCGGAAGCGGACATATCGACCTTATCCTCTATACCGATCATCCGGTCCCGGAGGGGCTGATGACCCGCTCGCTGTTTGAAGAAAGACTGATCTGCTTGATGAGCACACGCCACCCGCTGCTTGCCGGGCGCGAGAACGGATCTCAGCGGAGTTTGACCCCCGAGGAGTTTCTCGCCTACCCGCACGCACTTGTGAGCGTTCCGGGCCTGCCCAGGAGCCATGTGGATGAGGTGCTTGCCAGGCAAGGCCTGGAGCGGCGTATCGCTCTCAGGCTCCCTTATTTCGCTACCGCCGCGTTCGTCTGCGCGGCGTCCGACCTTATCGTCGTGCTGCCGAGCCGGGTAGCATCCACGCTCGCAGCCGGCAGAGACTTGACACTTGTCGAGCCACCGCTGGAATTACGCGAATTCGGCTACCGGATGGTGTGGCATAGGCGCGTCCACGAAGACCCCGGAGCGATTTGGTTGCGGGACCTTGTAGCAGCAAGCGTTCGAAGTTTGTAAGGTTCCACGGATGCGATCACAGCATGCGCTGGGGGCGACATCGAAATCTTCGGGACTGGGAGGATGCATCCTGTCATGAAGGTGCTTTCGCACAAGAAGCGATGGCAGGGGGCACAGGCGCAAGCGGTTGACGTCGCGTCAGTGGCTTCCGGATGTCGGGCCGTGCGGTGTGCCGGCGATGCTTCTGCGGACATGGCGAACCGCGGTCCAGACGGCGAAGAGCACGAGTGGGATGGCGCCGAGAACGGCGAGCTTCGTCACATGAGGGTCGACACCCAAGGCGGAGATGCTTTCGAGGCTGATCTTCGCCAGGCCAATAGTATAATAGGTGATGGCGATGACCGAAAAGCCTTCGACCGCCTGCTGGATATGCACCTGGATGCGCGCGCGCTCTTCCATCGAGGTCAGCAATGAGGCGTTCTGATCTTCGAGCTGAACCTGCACGGTGGTCCTGAGCAGGTCTCCGGCCAGGCTGACGCGTTCGGCCAGTTCGTCGAGGCGCCGTTCTGCCGCATAGACCGAGCGGACAGCCGGTTGGAAGCGCCGGTCGATGAACGTACCCAGCCTCTGCCTTTGTTCGACCCGCTCTTCTCGAAGCTCCGACAGCCTGCTCGCCACGATCTCGGCATAGGCTTTCGTCGCGCCGAAGCGGTGGCGGGCAAGTGCGGAGAAGTTGAGCACATCGGAGGAGAGCCTCGTCACCTCCGATAACAGCGCCTTGTCGACTTTGACGGCGCTCTGCATATGGACGATCAGGAGATCGAGGCGCTGGTCGAAGGCGGAAAGCTTCGACACGGTCTCGCGCGCCATCGGCAACGCCAACAGCGCCATCATCCGATATGTCTCGATTTCCAGGAAACGCCGGACCATGCGGCCGGTGCGATAGGCGTTGAGGTTGCGGTTGAAGAACAGGAACTCGAGGAAGCCGCTGTCGGTCAGTCGAAAGTTCGAATGCACCTCGGCGTCGCCGCCGCCGACCCGCGAAGCGACATAGTCGAGCTTGGGTTTTTCCAGGATGCGCCCGTCCTTTTCGTCGCGCACCAGCACGCGCACGGCCGCGATGACCTTGCCGCCAATCTGGCTGCAGCAGGCTCGAAAGGCTTCCGGCGGGTTGCTGCCGGGTTCGGCCGATGCCGGCACGACGAAGGTGAGGGTCAGGAACTCGGTATGGGCTTCCCATTTCAGCCGGCCGTCGCCGACGCGGCCGATGCCGTGGTTGCCCTCGCCGGTCGTGGTCACATCTTCCAATCCCGGCAGGGAACCGGGCAGCGAGGGAGGGCCGTTCTCGCCGACGATGGCGACGTGCCAGACATCGGTGTCGCCATCGAAATAAAGCGACGGGCGCGCATGGAGCTCGTTGTGAAGTTCCCTTCGCAGCGGATGCTCGGAGCCGAGTGGCATGGAGATGCACCTCAATGGGCTGGACTGCCGCCGGTTTGCCGGCTTCAGTAAGTTGAGCCTGACGCCGGCGCGCCGCGCAGGCCGACACGCCTATAGCCGCTCGCGAAGTCCGTGTCACGACACCAAAGAACCATCCCTCCTATCCGCGCCGATCTGCCGCGGCGGCTAGCTGATCGACAGAGGCGGCCAAAAACGATCAGCCACGGCCTGTTGCGAGGCCGTGGCTGATGCAGCGCGCAATCTGTGGGAGACAGGCGCGGCCGGTTACTTGTTGGCGGCGAGCGCCACGTTGACCTTGTCGACGTCCGCGCTCATCGCCTTGAACGTGTCTTCAAGGGAAAGTTCGCCGACGATCAGCTGGCTCATCCGCTGGACGATGAGCTGATAGATGGCGGACGAGCCCTTGAGGCGTTCGAGGTCGCGGGCTGCCTTCGGCGCGCTGTTGCGGGCCGAAAGGAAGACGGCCATGGCGTCCTTGGCATTCTGGCTCTCGAGCTTGTACTGCGGATCCTTGATGTCGGCGCCGGTCAGGATGACGTAGTTTTCGGCGATTTCACGCTGGATCTTTTCCGAGCCGAGGAACTCGATGAAAGCGGCGACAGCCTCAGGATGCTTGGTGCGCTTGAAGCCGACGATCGCGGTACCACCAGGCATCGCATAGCAACCGGCATCGCCGCAGGGCGCGCTGATCGCCGTCCAGTCGAAGGCGTCGCCGATCTTCTTCTGGAACGGATTGACCATCCAGTTGCCGGCGAGATAGGTCACGACATTGCCGTTGACGAACTCGTCACCCATGTTCTTGTACTGGGTTCCGCCGGCAGCACCCCACATTTCCTTCGGGAAAGAGCCGTCCTTCGTCCAGTTGTAGAGATCGGTGATGTAGTGCTTGGCGGCATCGTCCGGGAACGAGAACTTGCCGTCCTTGACGTAGTTCGAGCCGTAGGAGAAGGCCCCGCCGGAGAAGCGGTGGCCCGAGCGGTCCATCGTGAAGGGGATCTGAGCGCCGGTCGCCTTGGCGACGCGAGCGGAAGCTTCGACGATGTCCTTCAGCGTGGCGGTCGGCTTCGGAAGCGGTTCTTTCGCCTGCTCGAACAGCGTCTTGTTGACGAAGGGCAGGTTGAAGGTCTGCGACGCGACATAGCCGTTGATCGAATTCGGATCGTTGACGCCGGGGAAGCGAAGCGTGTTCAGGCTGTCGCCGTGCAGCTTGGCGAAGCCGTCGGGATCTTTCATCAGCGGGCGCATGTCGAGGTAATAGGGCGCCAGCTGCCAGTCGGTGATCTTGGCGATGTCGGGACCTTCGCCGATGGCGAGCTGCACCGGCAGCTGCTTGGCGACGGCATCATAACCCGACGAGACGAAGTTCACCTTGATGTCGGGATGCGCGGTCTCGAATTCCTTGCTCAGCGCTTCCATCCGCTCGACGTAAGCCTGGTCGTCGTCGGTGAAGAGAAAGGTGATCGTCTGGGTTTCGGCCATGGCCACGCTGGACCAGGCGAAAGAAACGGTGGCCAGCGCCAGTGCGAAAGCCCCTGAGAGATAGGTTTTCATTTTCATCCTCCCATGAAAACATTTTCATCAATCGCGGCATCAGCCATCGATAAGTGAATTTCATATACTTGACATTCGTCCCGTCAAGCTATTTTCTAAGCGAATAGCGATGTTTTTGAGCAATTTTCAGAAATAACGCGCCAAAATCACCTAATGAAAATATTTTCATAGGATTGCGGAGGAGGCGATCTGTGAAAACGGAAAGCATCAAGCAGCCGGACGACATGGCGCCAGCATACGGCGTGGCCGAGGGGCAGACGATCACGGCATGGGCCGTTTCCGCCCTCATCGAGCGCTATTTTCCCGGCGAACCGGCCCCGGCCGAAGATCGCGTGAACTATCGTTTCATCAACGGTTTCGTCGATGTCGGCGACCTGCCGTGCCGCAAGGCCTTCTGGTCCAGCATGGTCGGGCGGGCGCTGGAGCCGGACACGTCCTGGCCGACCGAAAGCCTCTATCTTCCCGGTTCGAACCGCCGCGTCGAGTTTACCAGCTTCTGGCATGTGCCGACCCATGTGCAACGATGGCTGAAGGGCACGTTCAGGACGGAAGCCCCGCGCACACTCAAACTCGCGCTGAAGACCTGCGGCGGTGTCCGCATCTGGGTCAACGGGCAGGAAGCCGTGCGTTTCGAGCCCTTCAAGCGCAACGTCGAAAGCGCAACCGAGATAGCGCTGCGGCTGGACGCCGGCGACAACGAAATTCTCGTCCATACCGAAGATCTCGCCGAACGCGACACCACCTGGTTCTTCGAGCTCGAAATGCTGGACAAGGAGCCGCTCTGCGTGCTGCTGCCGGTAGCACTCGATCAGGACGAGGTGCGCGAACTGGAAGCGCTTTCGCGTGGGGTGCGCCCGGCGCGCGACGTCTTCGTCAACCAGCCGCTGGAGATCATCTTCGACACGGCGCCCGAGCGCGACCTGCCGGTCGAACTCAAGGTCGTCGGCCATGGCCATGAGCGGCCCGTTCTCGTCCATTCGAAACTAACGCTGCGTGCCCATCAGGGCCGGCTGATCGCGGAGGATGTCTGCGGCATTGCGGATGGTTATCACGGCATCCACATGACGATCGGCTCCGGGCCAGGCTCGGTCACCCGCGTCATCGATGCCGCCTTCATGAGTAGCCTTTCGCCATTGCCGGCAGAGGCATCGCTTGCCGCCCGCAAGCGCCAGGCGCTGGAATATAGCGCCCGCTTCGGCGCCAACCGCGCTGGGCGGCTGATCGCGATGATGGAAACCGGCCATCTCGATCCGGAAAGCTTCGACCGCATCGTCGACGCGACGCTCGCCTCCATCGATGCGCGCGAGGATTGCTCCGATTTCATCATGGTGCCGCTCCTGTGGCTGCTCGGCGCCTATGGCGACCGGATGCCGGAGGCGACGGTCGAACGCATCCGCCGTTCGGTCCTCTCCTACCGCTACTGGGTCGACGAGCCGGGCAATGACGCGATGTGGTTCTGGAGCGAGAACCATGTGCTCTGCTTTCATACCAGCCAGCTTTTGGCCGGGCTTCTCTTGCCGGACGCGATCTTTTCGGCCTCGGGCCGCACGGGACGGCAGCAGGCGGAACTCGCCGTCGAGCGGCTCGGGCGCTGGTTCGACAGCGTCGAGGCCCATGGCCTGGCGGAGTGGAATTCGGCCGCCTATTATCCGATCGATTTCATCGGTCTCCTGGCGCTGGAGCGCTGGGCAGAGAGCGGGATTGCCGATCGCGCCCGCGGTCAGATCGACCTCATCTTCCGCATGATCGCCCTTCATACACTGGCCGGCGTTCCGGCCGGCTCCCAGGGGCGCGCTTACGACAAGGAGCTGCGCGCCGGCCCGCTGACCGAGCTTGCCCCCTTCGCCCAGGTGGCCTTCGGCACCGGCTGGCTCAACAACGGCGTTGCGGCACTGACGATGTTCTGCGCCGGCGATTATGAGCCGCCGGCCGATCTCGCCGAGCTGGCTTCGCTGTCGCGGGGGAGAAGCGTCGAGGCGCGCTACAGCCAGGGGCTGGAGAGCGGAAAGCTCGTGCTCTTCAAGAACGAGGCGGCGCAGCTTTCGACGGTCGTAGATCACAAGACCGGCCGGAAGGGGCACCAGCAGCACGTCCTCGACATCAAGCTGGCCGGCCATCCGATGGCGAGGCTATGGGTCAATCATCCCGGCGAGGACGATCCGTGGGGCAATCAAAGGCCGTCCTACTGGGCCGGCAACGGCATCCTGCCGCGGGTTGCCCAGCATCGCGATATCGCCCTGCTGATCGAGGACACAAGCGACGCGCGGCATGCATGGACGCATGCCTATATCGGCCGCGACGGTCTCGACGATCTCATCGTCGAAGACAAATGGCTGATCGCCCGGTCGGGCAGGGGATTTGCAGCCCTCTGGGCGTCTAACGGCCTGGAACTGATCGCCGATGGGCCGACCGCCGGCCGCGAGGCGCGCTCCTACGGGCCGCTCGGCGGCTGGGCGGCCATCGTCGGATGCGGCAATGGCGACGCCTTCAAGGCCTTCCTCGAACGCCTTTGCCAGACAACGGTTGCCTTCGACCCTGCGCGCCGCCTGCTGACGCTGACGCCGCCGGGTGGCGCGGCGCTCTCTCTTTCCTATGCCGACGGCCTTTCCATCGGCGGCAAGCCCCGGCCGTTCACCCATGATCAGCCGCACCCGATCCTCACCCACGACAGTGCTGCCTCCGGCGCCGGCACTGACGGACCCTTCTATTCCTGAAACATAGGTCTCCAGCATGAACACAGCATCTGTCGATAACGCCGCCCTCCTGACGACGATTGATCGCGTGGCAACGGCTTTCAGCCGGCTCCGAGGCATCAAGGAAGGTCTCGTCAGTGGAAGCGCCACCTCCGGAATCCAGTTCGACGAGTGGGACTGGGAAGTCGGTGTCGGCCTTTACGGCTTTCTCCGACGCGCAATCTCCACCAATGACCAGAAGGCGCTACAGGAGCTCGTCGTCTGGTACAGCGGCCAGATCGAGCGCGGCCTGCCGCCGCGCCAGATCAACAGCACGGCGCCGATGCTGCCGCTCGCGATCCTTGTCGAGCATGTCGATCGTCCGGACTTTCGCGCCCTCGTCGAGGACTGGGCCGAATGGCTCGTCAAGGAATTGCCGAAGACGGAGGAGGGCGGCTTCCAGCACGTCGTCAAGGAACGCCTCAACGACGGCGAATTGTGGGACGACACGCTGTTCATGGCCTGCCTGTTCCTTGCGCGCGCCGGCGTGCTCTGCAGGCGCAACGACTGGATCGACGAGGCCGTCTACCAGTTCGTCATCCACACCCGCTATCTCTCCGATCCCGTCAGCGGGCTCTGGTATCACGGCTGGACCTTCAACGGCCGGCACAATTTCGCCAATGCCTTCTGGGCCCGCGGCAATGCCTGGATCACCGTCGCCATTCCCGAACTCTTCGATCTCGTGCCGACGCTCGGCGAGAAGGACCGGCGGTTCCTGTCGAACGTCCTCGTCAGCCAGGTGCGTTCCCTGAAAGCATATCAGCGGCCGGACGGCATGTTCACGACGCTGCTCGACGATCCCTCTTCGCCGCTGGAAACCTCGGCCACGGCGGGCATCGCCTACGGCATTTTGCGCGCCATCGATGCCGGCATTCTCGGCGAGAGCGACAAGGTCCATGCAGAGCGCGCGCTGAAGGCCGTGCTGGCCCAGATCGACGAGGAGGGCGTCGTCCACGGCGTTTCGGACGGCACGCCGATGGGCCATGACCTCGACTTCTACCGGCGCATTCCGAACCTGCCGACCCCTTATGGCCAGGCGCTGACCATGCTGCTGCTGACCGAAGTCCTTATCGAGAGCGGCCGACGCCAATGAGTGCCACCTCCCTCGTCACGATCGAGGCATTCGACGGCGACAACACCGATCGCCTGCAGACGGCAATCGACACTCTTTCAGCTTCCGGCGGCGGACGCCTGGAGCTCCTGGCTGGCATCCACCTCTGCCAGGGGCTCCGGCTCCGCTCTGGCGTCGATCTGCACCTGGCGGCCGGCGCCATCCTGCGTCCCATCCCCGACTATGCGGCCTATGCGCATACGACCGTTTCGGTGATCGCCGAAAAATCCGATCGCGGCATGATCGTCGCCAAGGATGCGCGGCGGATCGGCCTGACGGGGGAGGGACGCATCGAAGCCGGCTGCGAGAGCTTCATCATCGGAGACGACGAGAGCGTCGGCACCTTCATTCCGGCCGAATTCCGTCCGCGCGTCGTCGTCTTCGAAGGCTGCGACGAGGTCGAGATCAGTTCCATCACCATCAGCCGCTCGCCGATGTGGACGCTACATTTCGTCGGCTGCGCCGATCTTGCCGTCCGCAACGTCACGATCGAAAACGACCGTCGTCTTCCCAATACCGATGGCATCGTGCTCGACGCCTGCCGCGGCGCCGTCATCGAAGATTGCAGCATATCGACGGCCGACGACGGCATCTGCCTGAAGACCAGCATCGGGCCTGACGGTGTGGCCATCGGGCGATGCGAGAACATTCTTGTGCGCCGCTGCGCTGTTCAGAGCCTCAGCTGCGCGCTGAAGATCGGCACGGAAACGCATGGAGATGTCAGCAATGTCGTATTCGAGGACTGCAGCGTTTCGTCTTCCAACAGGGCGCTCGGCATCTTCTCCCGCGACGGCGGCCGAATATCGAATGTGAGGTTTTCCCGGATTGCCGTAGAGTGCGTGGAAACACCGGATGGTTTCTGGGGTTCGGGCGAGGCGCTGACCGTCAACGTCGTCGATCGTATCGCCGAGCGGCCTGCGGGCGCCGTCGAAAATCTCATCGTCGAAGACGTGACCGGCCGCATGGAAGGGGCGATCACCATCATCGCGGCCGCGCCGGCAGGCATCCGCAATGTGTCGCTCGCCCGGATCGCCATCGATCAGCAGCCCGGGCAACTCGGCACCGGGCGGAGCTACGACCTGCGTCCGACCAATGCCGATCTCGCGCCGAAGGCCGATGGCGGCGGACGGGCCAATGCCTGGACCCGCGGTGCGGACGGCCGCGTGATCGGCCTGCAGGACTATCCCGGCGGTATGCCGGCCGCCTACGTGGCCGGCGTTGCCGGGATCTTAATGAAAGAGGTGCGGATCAATAGGCCGACACCGCTGCCGCAAGGCTGGAACGCAATCGACGTCGTCTTCGAAACGGCGGCACCCGATGGGAGTGGGGCATGGCAGAACTGAAACTTTCCACCGTCAACAAGTCGTATGGCTCCGTCAAAGTGCTGCATGACGTCGAACTCGATATCAAGGACGGCGAGTTCGTCGTCTTCGTCGGCCCGTCGGGATGCGGCAAGTCGACCCTGCTGCGCGTCATCGCCGGCCTTGAAGAGGTCACGTCGGGCGGAATCGCGATCGGCGGCCGGGACGTCAGCGCCCTTTCGCCGGCCGAGCGCAAGATCGCCATGGTCTTCCAGTCCTACGCGCTCTATCCGCATATGAGCGTCCGCAAGAACCTCGCTTTCGGCCTGGAGAATCTGAAGTTCAAGCGCGCCGAAATCGAGGCGCGGATCGCCGAAGCCGCCAGGATGCTGGCGATCGAACCCTATCTCGACCGGCGGCCGAAGCAGCTTTCCGGCGGCCAGCGCCAGCGCGTGGCGATCGGCCGGGCGATCGTGCGCGAGCCTGACATTTTCCTGTTCGACGAGCCGCTTTCCAACCTCGACGCGGCGCTGCGCGTCCAGACCCGGGCGGAGATCACCAAGCTCCACCGCGAGATCAAGACGACGATGATCTATGTCACCCACGACCAGGTCGAGGCGATGACCATGGCCGACAAGATCGTCGTGCTGCGCGCCGGGCGGGTCGAGCAGGTCGGCGCACCGCTCGAACTCTTCGACCACCCGCGTAATCTCTTCGTCGCCGGCTTCCTCGGCTCGCCGCGCATGAACATCATCAAGGGCAAGGTCGCCGCCATCGGCGAGAGCGGTGTCGTCATCGATGTCGTCAGCGGCGGCAGGATCGTCAGCGATGTCGATCCCAAGGGCATCGCCGTCGGGCAGGATGTGCTGGCCGGCATAAGGCCCGCGCATTTCTCCCGTTCCAGCGAGAGCGGTCTGCCGTTCGTCGTCCAATATCACGAAGGCCTCGGCACCGAGACCTATGTCTACGGCAATCTTGCCGGGCAGGAGGAGCAGATCATCATCCATGAAGCCGGCCATTTCGCACCTGTTCAGGGCGACCGGATCATGATCGATGCCGATCCGGCCCGCGTTCATCTGTTCGATCCCGAAAGTGGCCTGGCTTTTGCCCGCCGATCGGGGCAGGGGAGGCGCTGACCATGGCTGCTGCTGCATTGTTCTCCCAGGCGGGCGACACGGCGATGAAGGTGGTCGAGGCGCCGATGAATGCGTTCGAGCGCCTCTTCGGCCGCAAGCGCATGCCTTGGCTGTTCCTGGCGCCGAACCTTATTCTGTTCGCCATCTTCACATTCCTTCCGATCGCCATCGCGGTCGGTTACGCCTTCACCGGCGGCACCAATCTTTTCGTCTCGGAGCGGCCCTTCGTCGGCTTCGACAACTTCCGCGCCCTGCTTTCCTGCGGCAATTACCTGCAGCCGGGAACCTGCCAGGAATCGCTGTTCTGGACGGCGGTGTGGAATACGCTCTGGTTCGTCGCATTGAACGTCACCGCCACTTTGCTGGTGGCGCTGATCACGGCGCTGATCCTCAACCGGGCGATCTTTGCGCGCGGCTTCTTCCGGGCGATGTTCTTCTACCCCGTTCTGCTGTCGCCCGTCGTCATCGGCCTGATCTGGAAATGGTTCCTCGATCGCAACGGACTGCTGAACGCCTTCTTCCAGATGCTCGGCGTTCCCCCGGAGATCTTTCTGCTCGATGTCGGCTGGTCGCGGTTCTTCGTGGTGGTGGTCTCGGTCTGGTTCCACATGGGCTTTTACACCCTGATCCTGCTCGCCGGTCTCCAGGCGATCCCGAAGGAGCTCTACGAGGCAGCCTCCATCGACGCCGCGTCGCCGCGCCGCACCCTCTTCAGGATCACGCTGCCGCTGCTGGCGCCGAACCTGCTCGTCGTCTTCATCCTTCTGATGATCAAGTCCGTGCAGATCTTTGACGAAGCTTGGGTTCTGACGAATGGCGGCGGCCCGGGCACGGCCAACAGCTTCATCGTCCAATATATCTACCAGATGGCCTTCAGCAGCGATCTTCGCCTCTTCGGCCTTGCCTCGGCCGCGTCGGTTCTCATGGGGCTGGTGCTTCTGGTTCTCACCCTCATACAGCTGCGCCTCGGCAAGCGAATGGAGTCCTGAGATGAACAGCTCTATGAACCCGATCCGCTTCATGACGCGCACGCGCCGGGCCGGACGCATCGACATCACCGATATCCTGTCGTGGGTTTGGCTGATCGGCGGCACGCTCGCCGTGCTCGTTCCCGTCCTCTGGGCTGGTCTCTCCTCGCTGAAGCCGGCGGCCGAAATCACCCGCTTTCCGCCGACGCTGCTGCCGCGCGCCGCGGTGGAGCAAACCGTGCCCGGCTTCGACAAGCCGCTCAGCATCTGGCAGGTGACGATCGACGGCCAGGCGCGTGAAATGGCGATGGTCCGGCGCATCGGCCTCAAGGCGCAGATGGTCGATCCCGCCAATCCGGGACAGCCGGTCAGCGTCGACGTGAAGGGGATCACCCCGGTGCAGCACATGACCGTCGCCACCGAGAACTACACCGATCCGCTGACGCGCTTCAACTTCCTGACCTTCCTCAAGAACTCGGTGTTCGTCACCGTCGTTGCGACGCTTTTGACGCTTGTTGTCAACGCCATGGCGGCCTTTGCCCTGTCGAAATACAAATTTCGCGGCGACACGACGGTTTTCGTCATCATCATCTCGACGCTGATGATCCCGCTCGCCGTGGTCATGGTCCCTGCCTATCTCGTCATCGTCGGGGTGGGGCTTGCCGACAATCTCTGGGGCGTCATCCTGCCGACGATCGCCTCGCCGACCGCCGTCTTCCTGCTGCGGCAATATATGCTGACCATACCGGACGAGTTGATCGAGGCGGCGCGCGTCGATGCGGCGAGCGAATTCTGCATCTTCTGGCGCATCATCCTGCCCCTGACGGCGCCGGCCCTCGCGGTTCTCGCGATCTTCTCCGTGCTCTGGCGCTGGAACGACTTCCTCTGGCCGCTCATCGTGCTCAACAGCCGCGAGAATTTCACGCTGCAGGTGGGCCTCAACGCCTTCCAGGGCGAGTTTTCGGTGCAGTGGCACTATATCCTGGCGATGACCTTCCTCAGCCTGCTGCCTGTCACCGTCGTGTTCCTGTTCCTGCAGAAATACATCACGACGGGCATTGCCGGAACGGGGATGAAGTAGGCGAAGCTGGCGCATAACCCCGACCAGGGGTTGAGGCGGGAGACCCTCCCGAGCGTTGCAGCTGCAGCGCTCGCCGGCGAGGCAGATCGCCTTCGGGCCGGATTCGACATCGCACCATTGCGCGGGTAGGGCTGTGGCCTCCCGCTTTCGACAGGAGCGGTTCAGGCTCGATCGCCTGAGCCGCTTCAATGTCGTGTGAGGCAATGCCCGCAACCAGCACCCTGCTGCGGGCGAAAAATCACAAAACGGTTTCGAAGAGCGGGATCAAGGCCGCACCGATGGCGCCGGGGGCATCGATGATCTGCGCCACGGCAAGCCGCGGAACGTCGCGCAATGCGCCGTGCCGAGGCAGATTATTGAATTCGGTCCGTTCGATCAGCATTCTTGCAAGTGAATGCGGAAGCTCGCCGCCCAGCACGATCAAGGCCGGGTCGAAGATCGCGCAGATCGCGTTGATGGCCCGATTGTGGGCCGGCGTGACACGGTCGATCCACTCCTCGACGCCGTCCCAATCCACCAGATTTTCGTTCTTCAGGTCCTTCAGGGTCAGCCCCAGGCGCCCCTTGGTGCGAAGATGTTCGAGCAGTTGGTTGAGGGCGGGTCGATCGTCGTAATCCTGACGTCCGAAGAGAACGGAAAATTCCCCGGCGTTTCCGAAGCTGCCGCGAAATGGCATGCCCCCGCAAACCAGGCCGCCGCCATAGCCATGAAGGTGGGCGATATAGGCGAAATCGGCGACATCGCGGCCGACGCCGAAGATTGCTTCCGCCAAGGCAGCGGTCCTGGCGACATTGTCAGCCCAGACCGGCAGACCAAGGCGCTCTCCAAGCACGGGCGCGAGATCGATCAGCGACCAATGGGCGAGCGGCAGCGGACAGTTGAATGCCGTTTCCAGCATGCGGTGGCCGGCGACCGCCAGGCCGACGCCGAGAACATCGCGCCGCCCCGCGCCGCGCCGGGCAAGAATGTCTTCGACCGCCGCTTCGATTCGGTCCATCTCCAGGGATAGCGAGGAGCCGGTCTGCGGAATTTCCATATTCTCCAACGGCTCGCCGAAACCCATGAGGCAAAGGCTGATGGAGCCGACGTTGACGGAGATGCCGAGCGTGAGACACCAGTCCTTTCGGAGCGTCAGCTCCGGACTCGGCGGTCCGGCGCGCCGGTTCTCCGATTGGGAAAAGACGAGCATTCCCCGCTCGTGAAGGCGTCCGACGATCCTGTGCAGCGATTGCTGGGTCAGATCGAGCGGCTCGGTCAGATCGGAGCGCTCAATGCCGGGCGACTTCCAGATCAACCGCAAGACGTCCCGTTCATTGCGAGAAGCCACCCGCGTCGGTTGTGCGTCTTGCAGGAAATGGGGGGCGACATGGTCCAGAGGAACGTACTTCATTTTCCGATCATTTTGATTTACACTGTGAGTGTGAAGCAGGTGAAGGGGACGCTTTGCTTCTGCGGGGCAAGGAAGTCATCCGTGGTTTCGCCGGTCCTGCTTACCTCATCGAGATTGGTCATACCAGTCGAGATGACATGTCATGTGGCAAGGAAAAGAATCGAGTTGCATGAGATCATTGAGACCTGAGAATACTGCCCGCGCTCCTGAGCATGAGGGTTACGGTTTTGTGCCGACGCATGAAGGCGCGAACTTCGAATCGATGGTTCAGGCCTTTTCGACAGGCTATGGGGTTTTCGGCGGACAGCCGCTGAGTAACGACCGGAGTTTTGCCTGGGCGGCAGATTTGAGACGGACTGAGGCATTCACGATGTTTCATTCCGTATATCAGAGTTCCTGGACAATCCGAACGCTCGACGAAAGCCCGCAACATCTTGCGTTTTACATGCCGTATACAGGTTCCTTTCGCTTGTCTGTCGGCAAGAGAACGGTCGAAAGCGGGGCCGGACACCTTCTCATGGCCAATAACCATGAGGCCGGTGATCGCGTGATCCAGGGTGGCCCGCATCGCTCGGATGTCCTCTTCCTGGACTGGAAGGTCGTAAAGCGAGTGCTCTCTTCGCTGGTGGAGACGCCGCTCTCCGAGTCGCTCGACCTCGAGCCCGTCCTGGATCTCTCCACTCAGCCCGGGCAGCTCATCGGCAATCTGGCCCGGACGGTTGTGCAGGGCATGCGCGAAAGCGGCCCGCTTCTATCTTCCCCCCTTGCCGCAGCGGCGATGAGCGAGACCCTCGCTCACCTGGTGATCCGATTTGGCCGACACCGTCTTTCCGACCATCTGGAAAAAAAGAAAGTGTCGCTGATTGCACCTTGGCATGTCCGACGGGCGATCGACTACATGCATGCCAATATCGCGGAACCTCTCACCATGACGATGGTTGCCGATGATGTCGGTGTTTCCCTGCGCGCGCTGCAGACGGGCTTCAAAGCTTTCCGGGGGACGTCGCCGGCCGGTTACCTTCGCACGATCCGGCTGCAGGCCGCTCGCGAGCAGTTGCGGGATCCGACGAACCAGCAATCCGTCCGGGAAATCTGCGCGATATGGGGTTTTGCCCATGCGGGCAGGTTCTCCATTGTTTACCGCAGCACCTTTGGTGAGAGCCCGCGGGATACCCGGCTGCGGGCCGAACGTTTGCGCTGATCTGAGCTTTGGAATTCGAGTCCCGGTCTTCCCGGCGGTTAACCAGGCGGTGCGACGCTGCCGCGCAGGACGAGATGGCATCCGAGCTCCAGGCGATGGGCCGGCCGTTGGGGGTCGTTGGCGATCAGCCTCTGTTCGATAAGCGCGAGCGCCGCGGCACCGAGCTTGTCGGTGGGCACGCGGACCGTCGAGAGTGGCGGGCGGCTGAATTCGCCGGGAACGATGTCGTCGAAGCCGAGGACCGAGATCTCCTCGGGCACGCGGATGTCGCGATCGGCCAGTGCTTTCAGGCAGCCGAGCGCCAGGTTGTCGGCGGCGCAGAAGACGGCGGTGGCGCCTTTCATCGTCGGATCGCGATCGAGCAGCGCATTGATGGCAGCTTCGCCATGCCGGGGCTCATATCCCTCGGCCTCGACGAGCATCTCCTCGGGCACCGGAAGCTGAGCGGCGAAATAGGCATCGGAGAAGCCGTCATATCGGCG
Source organism: Rhizobium sp. M1 (assembly GCF_002531805.1). NCBI lineage: Bacteria > Pseudomonadati > Pseudomonadota > Alphaproteobacteria > Hyphomicrobiales > Rhizobiaceae > Rhizobium > Rhizobium sp. M1. Next base: position 131,335 of record NZ_NWSW01000008.1, read on the forward strand.
CTGAATGGTCGTGCGCCCCTTCCAGGTCAGGTGCAGGATGCGGCGATGTCCGAGCGCCAGCAGGTGCTCGATGCCGAGCCGGGCGCCGAAGCGGTTTTCGGGTGTCACCGTATCGACCAGCATGGTCGGATCCTCGCCGTTGACGATGACGACGGGCATATCGGCCGAAGCGAGACTGCGGATCAGTTCCGGCTGATCGTCGTTCAGGACCACGATGCCGTCGGCGTGCTCCGCAAGCGCGATCTGCCGGACCTCAGCGCCGTCGATACGCCGGCCGGTGCTGACGAAAGGCACGATTCGGATGCCGCGGCGCTCGCACTCCTTTCTAAGGCCGTTGAGGATTGTCCAGCTCACCAGGTTGAGGTCGCTCTCCGGAGCGGCGTCGCCCGGAATGGCGAGAAGCAACACACGCAAGGCGGCAATCGTCGCCTTCGTTCTCCGGCGGTCGAGGTAACCCAGGCGTTTGGCCGAATCCAGAACCCTTTCGCGCACTTCGATGGTCAGCGGCGCGGTTCCGTTCAGCGCGTGCGAGGCCGTACTCAGCGATACATCAGCGTCGCGCGCGACATCCTTGAGATTGACTTTGCGTTCCACTTTCTTCCGTCGCGAATTGAGGTGGCGCCTTTGAAGGCGCTAGCTAACTCGATGTTTTCACATAAAAACTTCAGAAAATCTACGTGCCTCGCAGCCTATTTTTCCGCTTTCGGCGAAAACCGGCTGCAGCGCTGCCGCAAACGAACGACGAATGCGGGCGCCGGGAGCCATTGCCGATCAGTGAGGCTTGGCGAGCAGACCGTTGAACAGCAGGTCGAAATAGGTCCGCAGGAAGGCCTCCTTGTTGGGAGTGGGCACGCGGCGGTCGTCGAATATCAGCCGCAGAACCGTCGTCGTCAGAATGGGCGCGACCACGATGTCGGAGAATTCCACCGGAATGGGGCGAAACTCGCCCGACGCCACGCCCTCGAGGATCAGGGCGTCGATCTTGGCGATGATCGGCGCAATGAACTGATCGTGGTGGCGATCGATCAGGTCGGGGAAACGCTGCCCCTCCGAGATGACCAACCGCGTCAACTCACGCGTTGCGCGGTCCTCGGGAATTTGTTCGTAGAAGAGGCCGAGAATGGAAATCAGCCTGTCGGTAGCGCTGCCGCTGAGCCGATCGGCGATCGCCAGCAGTTCCTGAAACGGCACGGAGAAGTGGTTGATCATGGCTTCGAAGAGCTTTTCCTTCGTCTCGAAGTAGACATAGACCGTGCCCTTGGTGACGCCGACCCTGTCGGCGATGTCTTCCACGCGCGTGCCGGCGAAACCGCTTCTGACGAATTCCTCGAAGGCAGCGTCCAGAATCTGGACGGGCCGCAGGGCCTTCTGTTCCGCTCGCGTCAGTTTCTTCTGAGTTGCCATTTCCTGCCTCCCCTTTGTTGCGTGCGCCCTCTTCCCCGCGGCGCAAAGTTTCATTGACTAATGCGTCAGTCAATTATATAGGAGCTGCCGTTGAGAGCAAGAGGTCAACTATGAGAACCATTCTGATCGCCACAGCGATCGTATGCGCCATCGGTCTCGGATCATGCAGCGATGAGAGCGGGCCGACCGAGCCGACCCCGCGCCAGGTCGGTGTCGTCGTCGCCAAGCCTGAGCCGCTGGTTCAGGGCGGTGCGATCACGGGAGAAGTGCGGGCGCGTGTCCAGACCGATCTGTCCTTCCGCGTCAGCGGCAAGATCATCGAGCGGCTGGTCGAGGTTGGACAGTCCGTGAAGGCGGGGCAGCTTCTCGCGCGCATCGATCCGCAAGAGCAGAAGGCCGACCTGGATGTGGCCGCGGCCAATCTTCAGTCGGCCGAGGCGCAGCAGACCCAGGCACAGCTTGCATTCGACCGCCAGCAGAGCCTGTTTCGAACGCAGGTGACGACCCGTGCGGCGCTCGACCAGGCACAGGAGGCGCTTCTGACGGCGCAGGCATCGACGAAATCGGCGCAGGCGCTCTTCGAAACCGCCCAGGACAGCCTGTCCTACACCGAGCTGAAGGCGGACGCCGACGGGGTAATCACCGCCCGCAATGCCGAGGTCGGGCAGGTGGCGCAGGCCGCCCAGGTCGTCTTCACCCTTGCCCATGATGGCGACCGCGATGCCGTCTTCGAGGTGGTGGAAAGCGCCTTCCTGCGTCCGATCGACGGCGACGGCACGGTAACTCTGTTGTCGGATCCGACACAGAAGATCACGGCGAAAGTGCGTGAGATTTCGCCGACGATCGATTCCGCCACCGGCACCATCAAGGTCAAGGTCGCGATATCGAGCGATGCTCCCGTTCCGCTGGGCGCTCCCGTCGTCGGGCGGTTCAACTACCTCTCGCAGGACGTCATCCAGCTGCCCTGGTCGGCAATGACCTCGAAGGACCGCAAGCCGGCCGTCTGGATCGTCGATCCGGCATCCTCCGTCGTTTCGGCCAGGGCGATCGACGTCGCCGGCTACGAGACCGGCAGCTTTGTCGTGAAGTCGGGCGTGTCGGCAGGAGAGGTCGTGGTGACCGACGGCACCAAGTTCCTCAGGCCCGGTGAGATCGTGTCTTACGTTAAGGAAGCTTCCAAGTGAGTATTCGTCTAAAGATAGTCGCACTTATGCTAGGCACGGCCCTCATCTCCTCCTGCGCGCCGAAGGCAGAAGAGAGGGCGGACACGCCTCGTCCGGTGCTGTCGACGACAGTCAGGCAGACGCCGGCCACGAGCCTCAGCCTGACTGGAACGATCGAACCGACGATCGAGACCGAACTCGGCTTCCGGATTCTCGGGCGAATGATTGCCCGCAACGTCAATGTCGGCGATATCGTCAAGAAGGGTGACGTCGTGGCCGCCATCGATCCGGTGGCGCTGGAGCTTGCCGTGCGCAGCGCCCAGTCCGATGTGGAAAACAGCGATGCCCAGCTTAGAAACGCGGTGACCACCGAGCAGCGCCAGCGCGCGCTGGTGGAAACGCGCTCGGGCACGGCAGCCTCGCTCGAAGAGGCCGAGCAGGCGAGGCGGACGGCCGCGGCCGCCGTCGCCAAGGCACAGGCCAATCTCGACAAGGCCAAGGAGCAGCTGGGCTATGCGCAGCTGCGGGCGGAATTCGATGGGGTTGTGACCGCGACGTCGGCCGAGGTCGGGCAGGTCGTGTCGGCCGGCCAGACGGTCGTGACCATCGCCCGGCCGGACAAACGCGACGCCGTCGTCGACGTGCCGCAGGCAGCCGCTCAGAAACTGAAGATCGGCGCGCCCTTCGAAGTGACGCTGCAACTCGATCCGACGATCCGCACCTCGGGGGTCGTGCGTGAGATCGCGCCGGAAGCGGAGACCGCCACCCGCACCAGCAGAACCAAAATCGCGCTCGCCGATCCGCCTGAAGCGTTCCGGCTCGGCTCGGTTATCACTGCCGCTGCAACCATCGCGGCGGAGCCGGAGATCGTGCTGCCGTCCTCGGCCATCCTTGCCGGCAGCGACGGCCCGAGCGTCTGGATCGTCGATGTGCCCGGCAAGAAGGTGTCGCTGCGCCGCGTGAAGATCGCGGGCGACGTCGTCGACGGCGGCACCGTCCGCGTCACGGAAGGGCTTGTCCTCGGAGACAGGGTGGTCGTGGCCGGCGTGCATAAACTTGAAGATGGCCAGGCCATCAGGATCGACCAGGAGATCAGCCAGTGAAGTCCTTCAATCTTTCCGACTGGGCGCTCGAACACCGTTCGCTCGTCTGGTACTTCATGATCGTCTTCATTCTCGCAGGCGCCTTTTCCTACCTGAACCTCGGCCGTGAAGAAGATCCGAATTTCACGATCAAGACGATGGTGATCACCGCCCAGTGGCCCGGCGCTTCCGCAGAGGAGGTGACGCGGCAGGTGACCGACCGGATCGAGAAGAAGCTGCAGGAGCTGGAATCGCTCGACTACACCAAGAGCCAGACCGTTGCCGGCCAGACGACCGTCTTCGTCGAACTGCTGCCGACGACCAAAGCAAAAGATGTCGCGCCGACCTGGCTGCGCATCCGCAACATGATCGCCGATATCAAGGGCGATTTCCCGAGCGGCGTCGTCGGGCCCTTCTACAACGATCGTTTCGGCGACGTGTTCGGCAACATTTATGCCTTCACCAGCGACGGGCTGACCCAGCGCCAGCTTCGCGATCTGGTGGAAAACGCCCGCTCCGAAGTCCTGACCGTGCCCGATGTCGGCAAGGTCGACGTGATCGGCGCGCAGGACGAGGCGATTTATCTGGAATTCTCCACCCGCCAGATCGCAGCGCTTGGCATCGACCAGCAGTCGGTCATCCAGACCCTGCAGGCCCAGAATGCCGTCACGCAGTCCGGCTTCGTCGATGCCGGTCCGGAGCGCATCGCCTTGCGGGTGAGCGGACAGTTCACATCCGAGGAAAGCCTGCGGTCGATCAACCTGCGCATCAACGACCGCTTCTTCCCGCTGACCGACGTCGCCACGATCACGCGCGGCTACGTCGATCCGCCGTCAGCGCTGTTCCGCTTCAACGGCGAGCCGGCGATCGGGCTTGCCATCGGCATGAAGCAGGGCGCCAATCTTCTGGAATTCGGCGAGGGGCTCGACGCGCAGATGAAACGCGTCGTTGCCGATCTTCCGATCGGCGTCGATGTCCACCGCGTATCCGACCAGCCGCATGTCGTCGACGAAGCCGTTTCGGGCTTCACCCGCGCGCTCTTCGAAGCGATCGTCATCGTTCTCGTCATCAGCTTCATCAGCCTCGGCCTGCGCGCCGGCATGGTGGTGGCGATCTCCATCCCCCTCGTGCTCGCCATCACCTTCGTGGTGATGGAATATTCCGGCATCTCGCTGCAGCGCATCTCGCTCGGCGCACTCATCATTGCGCTCGGGCTGCTCGTCGACGACGCCATGATCGCCGTGGAGATGATGGTGGCACGCCTGGAGGCGGGCGACGATCTCAGGAAGGCGGCGACCCACGTCTATACATCGACGGCTTTTCCGATGCTGACGGGAACGCTCGTCACCGTCGCGGGCTTCATCCCCGTCGGTCTCAACAACAGCGCCGCCGGCGAATTCACCTTCACGCTGTTCGTGGTGATTGCGGTTTCGCTGGTCGTTTCCTGGATCGTGGCGGTGCTGTTCACGCCGCTCCTCGGCGTCACCATCCTGCCGAAGACGATGAAGTCGCATCACGAGAAGAAGGGGCGCTTCGCCGCCATCTTCTCCTGGCTGCTGAAGCTCGCCATGCGCTGGCGCTGGATCACCATCGTGCTGACGGTCGGCGTCTTCGCCCTTTCGGTCGGCGGCATGGGCCTGGTGCAACAGCAGTTCTTCCCGAATTCGGACAGAACCGAGCTCGTCATCGACTGGAATCTGCCGCACAACAGCTCGATCGCCGAGACCAACCGGCAGATGGCCAAGTTCGAGAAGGATATGCTGGCCGGCAACAAGGACATCGACCACTGGACGACCTATGTCGGCCAGGGCGCGCCGCGCTTCATCCTGTCCTTCGACGTGCAGACGCCGGATGTGTCGTTCGGGCAGACGGTGATCGTCACCAAGGGGCTCGAGGTGCGCGACAAGGTGCGGGCCGATCTGCAGGCCTATCTGACGAAGACGTTCCCCGGCACCGACGCCTTCGTCAAGCTTCTCGACATCGGCCCGCCGGTCGGCAAGCCGGTCCAGTACCGCATCAGCGGCCCTGACATTCAGAAGGTGCGCGACATTTCCCAGCAGTTTGCCGGCGTCGTCGGTTCGCATCCGCTGCTGTCGAATATGGTTCTGGACTGGAACGAACCTTCCCGCGTGGTGAAGGTCGATGTCCTGCAGGACAAGGCGCGCCAGCTCGGCGTCTCCTCCGAGGACATCGCAACCGCTCTCAACGGCATCGTCGAGGGCTCGACGGCAACGCAGATCCGTGACGACATCTACCTGGTCAACGTCGTCGGGCGGGCCAGGGCATCCGAGCGCGACTCCATCCAGACGTTGCAGAACCTGCAGCTCTCCACCTCCAACGGCAAGGTCGTGCCTCTGTCGGCGGTGGCGAACTTCCGCTACGAGCTCGAGCAGCCGACGATCTGGCGTCGCGACCGGCAACCGACCATCACCCTCAAGGCAGCCGTCATCGGCTCGACGCAGCCGGCCACGATCGTCGAGCAGCTGAAACCGAAGGTCGAAGAGTTCCAGAAGAACCTTCCCGTCGGATACAAGGTGGAAGTCGGCGGCGCGGTCGAATCCAGCGCCGAAGCCCAGGGGCCGATCGCGGCCGTGGCACCGCTGATGCTGTTTACGATGGCGACGATCCTGATGATCCAGCTGCAGAGCTTCAGCCGCCTCTTCCTGGTCTTCGCGGTGGCGCCGACGGCGCTGATCGGCGTGGTCGCGGCGCTGCTGCTGAGCAATGCCCCCATGGGCTTCGTCGCGATCCTCGGCATTTTGGCGCTGATCGGCATCCTGATCCGCAACTCGGTCATCCTGGTCGTGCAGATCGAACATCTGCGCGCCGAAGGTGTTGCGGCGTGGCAGGCGGTCATCGAGGCGACGGAACACCGGATGCGGCCGATCATGTTGACGGCGGCGGCCGCAACCCTCGCGCTGATCCCGATCTCGCGCGAGATCTTCTGGGGGCCGATGGCCTACGCCATGATGGGCGGCATCGTCATCGGAACCGCGCTGACCCTGCTGTTCCTGCCGGCGCTCTACGTCGCCTGGTTCAGAATCCCGAGGGATGAGGGGGTTCGGGCCGACGCCGCGGCGGAAGCATGAGGACGGGCTTTGACGGCTTTCAAAAGCAGCCGCCGCGTCGGCGGCTGCATCGCTCGGTTTCCAGGGGAACAAATCGATGAGGGAATGGTACTGTCAAAAGCTGCCAAAGGCCGGCTCGGCCGTTATAGTCGCGATCGGCCTGGCGGTGCTTGCAGGCTGCGCCACGAGACCATCGCCTGAAGTCCTGAAGCCCGTTCATCTCAGTGAGCCTGTTCATGCCGAAACGGTTCCGGATCGGGTAAACGTCCTGGCCGCGACCAATAGGGCGCCCGATAGCGTGCGGGGCGGGTTTGGCGGCACATGGGCCGCGAACCTGACATACGAGCAATACACGTTTTCGGTTCCGCCCGGCAGGAAGGACACCGCCATCGTCTACCCGACGGTGAAGCCGGACCCGGAACGGCAATTTGCCGTCGTCGAGCGCAAGCCGTTGCCGAAGGACGCCTTCGTGAAGCAGGCGCTGGGCTCCGTGCAACCCGACGGCACCATCGGCATCTTCGTGCACGGCTATAACTACAGTTATCAGGAGGCGCTTTATCGCACCGCCCAGATCGCCGCGGACGCCAAGATACCGGGCGCTCCGATCCTGTTTTCCTGGCCTTCGGCCGCATCCGTCGCGGGATATGTCGCCGACCGCGATGCCGCGCTTTCCTCGCGCAGCGAACTCGACTCTCTCGTCACGTCGCTTTCGGCCTCGGGCAAGGTGAAGCGCATCATCCTGTTCGGACACAGCATGGGCGGATTCCTGGTGATGGAAACGGTACGGCAGCTCAAGCTGCAGCATCGCGACGAGGTCGTCGGTAAGCTGGCCGTGGTGCTCGCCGCCCCCGATATCGACGTCGACGTGTTCCGTTCCCAGCTCACGGATATCGGCCAGATGCCGATCCCGATCTCCCTTCTTGTCTCGAAGGATGATCGGGCGCTCGTGGCATCGAGCTTCATCGCGGGAGAGCGCCCGCGCGTCGGGCGTCTCGATATCAATGATCCCGTCATCGAGGAGGCTGCCATGAAGGAAAGGCTTCGGGTCATCGACATCACGTCGATCGAGGCATCCGACGGGCTGGGGCACGATCGCTATGCATCGCTTGCCAAGTTCGGCGCCCAGCTCGCCTCCTTCGAGAGCGGCCGACGCCAGAGCGCCGGCGACGTCGGCGCCTTCGTCTTCGATGCTGCCGGGGCGGCGGTCGCAAGTCCGTTTCGACTGGCCGGACGGGTCGCCGCCGCTCGATAGGCGGCGGCCACCGCTTGTCCGCGGCGCTGCCCGGAGGCATCTGTACAGTATGGTCATCAGCATTGTGTACAATGTGACTATTAAATTGTCAGATGCCTAAATGAAGCGCAGACTTCCTCCCGTGGTCGAGTCGCCACAGGGGATATGGGAGGGCATTCATGAGCATTCGAGATCCGTCTCCCTCGTTGTATAACGAGGACCTTGCACCCGCCGCGGAGCGCAAATGGGGTGCATTCAGCATCTTCAACGTCTGGACGTCTGATGTCCACAGCCTGTGGGGCTATTATCTGGCGGCGAGCCTGTTCCTGCTGTGCGGCAGCTTCGTCAATTTCGTCATCGCCATCGGCATCGGCTCCCTGGTGATCTTCTTTCTGATGAGCCTGGTCGGCAATGCCGGCGTGCGCACCGGCGTACCCTTTCCGGTTCTGGCGCGAGCCTCCTTCGGTACCTTCGGCGCCAATGTTCCGGCACTGGTCCGGGCGGTGGTCGCCTGCTTCTGGTACGGAGCGCAGACCGCCGCCGCATCCGGCGCGATCGTCGCCTTGCTGATCAGGAACGAGAGCCTGCTCGCCTTCCATCAGAACAGCCACATGCTCGGCCACTCGACCCTCGAACTCATCTGCTACGTCATCGTCTGGGCGCTGCAGCTGCTGATCATTCAGCGGGGGATGGAAACGGTTCGCAAGTTCCAGGATTGGGCCGGCCCCGCCGTCTGGATCATGATGCTGATCCTGGCCGTCTACCTGGTCGTCAAGTCGGGCACCTTCTCGTTCGGTTCGGAAATCCCGCGCGATGTGTTGATCGAAAAGACCAAGGATGCCGGCGTGCCGGGCGAGCCCGGCTCGTTTGCGGCGCTTGCCGCGGTGGCCGCCACCTGGATCACCTATTTCGCAGCGCTCTACCTGAACTTCTGCGATTTCTCGCGTTATGCGACGAGCGAAAAGGCGCTCAGGAAAGGCAATCTCTGGGGGCTGCCGATCAATCTCCTGGCCTTCTGCCTTGTTGCGGGTGTCACGACCACGGCGGCCTTCACCGTCTATGGCGAGGTGCTGCTGCATCCGGAAATGATATCGGCGAAATTTGATAGCTGGTTTCTGGCGCTGCTTGCCGCGCTGACATTCGCGGTCGCCACGCTCGGCATCAACGTCGTGGCGAACTTCGTGTCGCCGGCGTTCGATTTCGCCAATGTCTTCCCGCGTCAGATCAACTTCAAACGCGGGGGATACATCGCCGCGCTGATCGCGCTCGTGCTCTATCCGTTTGCTCCCTGGGAGACGGGTGCGGCGCATTTCGTCAATTTCATCGGATCGACGATGGGGCCGATTTTCGGCATCATGATGGTAGATTACTACCTCATCCGAAAGAGCCAACTGAACGTCGAAGCGCTCTACCACGAGAATGGCGAATTCCGGTTCCAGAACGGATGGCACGGCAATGCCTTCATCGCATTTGCGGTGGGCGCACTGTTTTCTTCGATCCTGCCGACCTTCACCTCGATCCTGCCGGACTGGTGGGGCACCTATGGCTGGTTCTTCGGCGTCGCCATCGGCGGGGCGATCTATTTCGTGCTGAGAATGGGCGCGCGGCGCAATCCGGCCTTCGCGTCATGACGAAAGGAAGGCGCCCGGTACTGGCCGGGCGCCTTCATATTATGTTTGCGTGAGCTGCCGTCAGGGCAGGGATCCGTCATTCGCCCCTGTTCAGCGGCGTGCCGCCACCGCATGGATGGCCGCGCGGGCTGTCGGTTGCGCCATCGTCCTCGCCGTCGAGCGAAGAGCTGCCGACTGGCCGTGGGCCGCATCGTCGAGCCTGAACTGGGCGATCAACTCGCGAAGCTTCTGGGCTTCCTGCGCGAGCGAGTCGGATGCTGCCGTCGACTGTTCCACCATCGCTGCGTTCTGTTGTGTGGTCTGGTCCATCTGATTGACCGCGACGTTCACTTCGCTCAATCCGATCGACTGCTCTTTCGCAGACGTGGCGATCGAATCCATATGATGATTGATCTGGGTGATGAAGCCGCCGATGGTCTTCAAGGCCTGGCCGGTATCGCGCACCAGCTTGACGCCGCTTTCTACCTCCTTCGAGGAGTTCTGGATCAGGCCCTTGATTTCCTTGGCAGCGCTCGCGGAGCGCTGGGCGAGTTCGCGCACTTCCTGGGCAACGACGGCAAAACCCTTGCCGGCCTCACCGGCTCTCGCCGCCTCGACGCCGGCATTCAGGGCCAGAAGGTTGGTCTGGAATGCGATTTCGTCGATGACGCTGATAATGTTGGAAATCTGCTGCGACGACGTCTCGATGCGTTCCATCGCTTCCTCTGCATGGGAGACGACTTCTGCGGAGATCCCGGCGCTGCGATTTGCTTCTGTGGCGACCGTGCGCGTCTCCTCGGTCCGCTTGCTGGAATTCGACACGTTCGCGGTGATCTGTTCCAGCGCGGCGGCCGTCTCCTCGAGCGAGGCTGCCTGCTGCTCCGTGCGCTTGGAAAGATCGCTGGCGCCGGAAGAAATTTCTCGCGTGCCTTCGTCGATCGTGCCGATGCTTTCGGAAATTGCTCTCAACGTCGCGCCGAGCTGTGCTACCGACTGGTTGAAGTCGTGGCGCAGCGCCTCGAAATCGGGAGCGAAGGCCTCGTTGAGCTGGAAGGCGAGGTCGCCCGCGGCGAGCCGCTTCAAACCGGCGGCAAGACCCGAGGTGGCAATGCGCAGCCGCTCCGAAGCGTCTTCTTCCGCCTGCTTTTGGGCGGCAACGCGATCGGCCTCCGCCTTGTTGCGGTTTTCTTCGGATTCCAGCGCCAGCCGCTTGTTCGTGATCGCCGCTCGGCGGAAGATCTCTACTGCCGCAGCCATCGAGCCGACCTCATCGGCGCGGTCGGCAAAGGGGATTTCCGAGCCGGTGTCCCCCTCGGCCAGGCGCCGCATCGAGACGGTGATGCCGGTGATCGGGTTGGCGATGCTCTTCAGCACGAAGGCGACTGCGCCGAGAACGAGCAATCCCGCAAATCCGATCGCGGCAAGAAGGTAGAATTCTATCGAGGCGAAGGTTTCCTTGCTGAGTTCGGCAGCCTTGTTGCTGCCGCTGACATCCAGCTCGACGAGGCTCGCCGTCGCTTCCTTCAGCGTGTCCGAGTAGGAGCGCATCCCAGCGCCCAGATATTGCCCGGCTTCCTCGGTCTTGTTGGCGCGCGAAAGAGCGAGCAATTGCGAGCTGCTGGCGATGTAGCCCTCAACGCTCTCCTTGATCGCCTTGATCAGCTCGCGCTCGTGGTCGGACGAAGCAAGCGGAAGGTAGGCGTCCACCGATCTGCGAATGGCATTCTCGGCGACGGCAATGGACTCTTCGCGCGCCTTTTTCTCCGCCTCGGTCTGCGCGATGACGTGATCGCGGTAGGCGAGGCGCAAATTCGTCATGTTGAGATTGATCGCCTGCGAAGCCTGCACGCTCGGCAGCCAGCGGGTGGCGATTTCCTCGGTGGAACCGTTGGTATTTCGAAGACCATCGACGGCGAGATAAGCGACAAGACCGAAAAGGAGGGCGATGCCGCTGAAGATCAACAGCAAACTCGTTTTTATGTTTGGACGACGCATTAAAGTCCTCATCGAACGGTCCCGGCGTCATACCGGCTTGACGTTATCCCTTTGTAACGAAAAAAATTTAACGATGTGTTCCGGAAGGTAACAGGGCCGTTTACCAGTTTTCCGGAAACTCGCCGCCCCTTGCGTGTTCATGATCTCGCTCAGACAGGAAAACGCCTATCGATAGTCGTCAGGGATGACAGGAGCCAGTAATGATGAAGCGCATATTTTCAGTCCTTCTTGCATTGATCCTTCCGGTGCAGGCGGCCGTTTCTCAAGCCCCGGACGAGGCGCAGGCCCGCAAAGCCCGGTCTATCGCCCAGCTTCAGTCGGAAGGCGTGCCGACCATCGATCATCTGCCGACGATCGAGGCCGAGAGCGACAGCCGCCGCCGTGATAACAAAGCTGTCGTTCAGCGTGCTATCGCGCTTGCTATCGTTGCCGTGAAAGGCGAGACCGGCGATCACGCGATGGGCCAGACCCTCATTCGGCAGTTCGATGCGGCAAGTTTCTTGACCCCCAAGGAACGAGCGTTCATGGACGATCCCGATCCATCGGAGCAGGATCGGGTGAACTTCACCTGGCGCTACGAAGGCGTGCATGTCATGTTGTGGGCGCTCGGCATAACGCCTGAGCTCGAACGTCCGGACCATATTTGCGATGTTCCGTTGATCGCGGACACGCTCCGTGAACTGGGAACAGACGGGCTGATGCGCCGCGCCAAGCTGCGCCCGCAGAAAGAGCTGCTTGACGCTGCCGACCTGATCTACCGCTACGACTGGGCTGCGGTGAACGCGCGGCTGAAGGGCGAGGAGCCGCCGGCGGGATTGAACAAGGGCGTCGTTTACGAACGCCACTACGCCCTCAATTGGCTGATCGGCTACATGGGCCAGGACTGGGACGATATTTCCACGGATACTTGATGCTGTCCTGCGCCGAATGGGCTTCCACCAAGGCGGATGCATATTGGGTGAAATAGCATTATGATCGCCACCACGCGGATCGGCGAGGAGGCCGGCCGTGGCGAGGCCATGTCTGGAAATGGAGGACGGCAGGATTTGGAACGGTTGAAGGATCCGGACAGTGTTTCCCCGCAGGCCGGCAGCGGCTCTGCATCGCCGCGGCATGAGCGGCGGGGCGTGGTGGCCGCCGCCGTATACCAGCACGGGCAGCGCATTCGCGACATCAGGATAGAAGAAGCCGGCGAATGGCGCAGCCGCGAGAATGCCATCGTCTGGATCGGCCTGCATGAGCCGGATGAAGTGCTGTTGCACCAGGTGCAGGCCGAGTTCAATCTCCATCCGCTGGCGATCGAGGATGCGGCGCAGCCCCATCAGCGCCCGAAGCTGGAGATTTACGGGGATGCGATGTTCATCGTCGCCCGTACCGCCCATATGAAGGATGGCGAGATCATCTTCGGCGAAACGCATCTGTTCGTCGGCCGCGGCTATGTCGTCTCGGTTCGCCATGGAGAGTCCTCTTCCTACCTGGCAGTCAGGCAGCGATGCGAGGCGACGCCTACCGCACTTGCCCATGGCGAGAACTACATCCTTTATTCCATCCTCGATTTCATCGTCGACAACTACATGCCCGTCATCGAGGTCGTGCAGGAGGAGGTCGAGAAGCTCGAGGATCTGGTGCTGCGCGAACAGTTGGAAAAATCCGACATCGAACGGCTTTACCTGTTGCGGCGCAAGCTCTTGCGGCTGCGCAACGCCGTGGTGCCGCTGGTGGATGTCTGCCGGCGATACGAGCACATCGACCTCCCCGGCATGGATCCGACGCTGCAGTCGCTGTTTCGCGATGTGACTGATCATGTGCGCCGGGTTCAGGAAGATATCGACGCGCTGCGCGAGGTGCTGGCCTTCGCCTTCGAGGCGAGCGTCATGATCGGCCAGACGGAACAGACCGCGATTGCCCGCAAGCTCGCCGCCTGGGCGGCGATCCTCGCCGTTCCGACCGCGATCGCCGGCATCTACGGCATGAATTTTGACGACATGCCGGAACTGAAATTCCAGTACGGCTATTTCGCGGTGCTTGGCGTCATCGGCGTCCTTTGCCTCAGCCTGTTCACCTTCTTCCGCCGGAGGAAGTGGCTTTAAAACATGTCGTGCAAAAGTGTGCAGCGGTTTTTCCAGGCAAAGCGCAAAGCGCTTTTGCCGCAACGACATGCGCGAAAATTAAGAGCTAAAGCGCAAGGAGCGAATCTGAAAGATCGCGACGCGCTTTAGTCAGGACAGCCCTTTCAAAAGCCGATCCCGGTGCATGCCGACATAGCCGATGTCGTTCAGATAGAGGCGTGCGTCTCCCGCCGCGACATCCTCGGCAAAGGTCTCGTCTCCGGCTGCGGCACTTGCCAGCATGAAGTCGACGAGGGCTTGAAGCCGCCTGCAGATCATTTCCGGAAGCCGGCGCCGTTCTTCGACCGTCGCTCCATAGGCGGTGCAGAAGATTTCCGCCCGCCGCAGTTGCTCGTCGAAACCAAATACGACAGCCGGGTTGGCGGGATCGGAGAGGGGAGCCCAGCGATAGACCGCATAGGCGAGATCCCATAGGCGTGGCGCGGGATGGGCGGTGTCGAAGTCGATGATCCCGACAGCCTCGTGATCTACGGTGGCGACGTTATAGGGCGCAAAGTCTGCATGGCAGACGATCTCCCGCGGCTCCCGCGGCGGCAGCATCCATGCCTTGATCTCGCCATCCGCTTCCAGAAAACCTTCGGAGGCCGAATGAAACTCGCGCAGAAGCCTCGCTGCCGATATCAGCATGCGCTCCGATCCGACAAAGGGATCGCTGAGGTCTTCGCAGACGCGCCCGGCGACGTAGCTGACGACTTCCTCGCCTTCGGCTGATATCGCGATGGGTTCCGGCGCTGCCCGGAAGCCTCTAGTCCTGAGATGGCGCAAAAACCGATGCACCGTCGGCGTCCATGCGCCTGATGGTCGGATCACGCTATTGCCGTCGCGCCAGATCTGCCCGGTCCGCCCGCCCTCCAGCAATTTCACGTCATGGCCTCCCTAGGCGACAGATCTATGCGGATTTCCGTTTTTCGATATGAGCCTGAACCGTGGCGCCGAGATTTGTCTCATGGCAGTTCCGGTAGAACACCAAAGTATCTGAAGGCATGTCGTCCGGAATGGCAACGAAGTCTTCGAGCCTGAACCCGCTTGCACTGCCGAGTTGAGTGTCCGCGAGCCGGCTCTCGCTCAAGGATCCGACACGATCGGCCAGGGTCTCGAAATAGGCGAGGTTCTCATCGACCGTCGAAGGGGAGGACGTCCTGCCGTGCGCAGGGATGACCAGCCTCGCATCAAGGTCGCGGATACGCTCGAGCGAGGAGCGGATCAGGCGAAGATCATCTGCACTTCTGCTCCAGACCTCGGGAATGGGATATTCCACCGCGTCGACGGCGAGGCAGATGCGCAATTCGGGAATCCAGACGGCGAGATGATCGGGCGTGTGTCCCGGCGTGTGAATGAGTTCCAGCGTCAGATCGCCGCCATTCAGAACCATCGAGCCGGAGAAAGTGATGTCGGGACCGATGAGCTGCACATCGCGAAACCGCGATTCCTCGCCGGCCCTGTCCGTCAGGATCTGCTGTGTCGCGGGATCGCGCAGACGGTCGAGTGCTGCGGCATGCGCAATAATCGGAGCACGCCCTGCAATGGCGGCGTTTCCCCAGAAGTGATCCCAATCCATATGCGAATTGACGACGATCAGCGGGCGGGCCTCGGCTTTTTCCTCAAGCAGATCCAGCGCCGTCCGGCAAAGCTCAGGGGTACCGAGCGTATCGATCAGGACGTTGAACCTCTCGGTTCTGACAAACACGGCATCCACCTCGTCTCCTGCCCTGACGATCACGATCCGCTCGTCGAGTCCGGGATAGGAGCACAATTCTATCGATGGGTTCACGTCCGGTGGCCTTTGTATAATCGCGAGAATTTCATCAATATCTCAAATGTTAGCCTGCTTCCTCTACGGGCGGGCAGGTTTCCGCTCCACCGGTACATGCACATCCCACCGCTTCATCACGCCGTTCGGCACGGCGGCTGAGCATATCACCGTCACACTGGCTTTCGAGCGGCCGAGGCTTTTCGGCATCCATTGAGCCAGAAGCGGCACCGCGCAGCGAGGAACCAGCACCTTCGCGTTGGGTTCCAGCACGTCCCACTGCTCAAGTCTTTTGGCGTTCTCCTGCGCGATAAAGCGTCTGGCCTCCTCACGGATTTCGAACAGGCCGTGCTTGTCTGGTGTCGAGCGATCGGTCTCGATGCTCCAGGAGGCGAGGCATGCGGCGCAAGCCGACAGTGCGATCGTGAGGAGTATGGATCGAAGCATTGATGCGCTCTCAACCGCCCGATAGGTTCCGGATTTGAAACAGTCAGGGAATCTTTTAGCGCATGGCGGCAATATCTCTACCGGCAAATCGTGAGGCCCTTTTTCTCTCCTTGTACGAAACCGATCTGCCTGATGGCGTCATATTCCGTCTCGCCGCGCAGGCGCGACCCGCCATTCTCCTGGCCACGGCCGAGAGCGACGAGGATGCGATTTCGCTCGGAGCATCCAAGATCGGCGGTCGGCCCGATCTGCCGCGCGGGAGCGCGTGGCCGACAAGACCGCCTTATCCGGATGCAGGTCAGAGAGCCGAGGGACATCGCAAGGAAGCCGACCGTCTTCTCGCGGATTCCAGAAAGCCGCGCTCCTGGATGACGCCGGAACAGGGCGACCGCTTCAGCCGCGAATACAAGGCGAGGGCCGATTCCATCGAAGCGGAATTCCCGCTGGCCTTCTTTGCTCAGGTCGATCTTTTCGAACTCAGCAAGGAAGAAGGGTTCGACCCGGCCTTTCCCAGCGAAGGCCGCCTGCTGGTATTTTATGATTTCTGGGAGCAGCCGGAAGATTTCACCCCCGAGGCTTCGGTGGGGTGGCAGGTAATATGGGACAAGACGCCCCATGCCGAACTCGTCCGGGTGCCATTCCCCGCGGCGCTGTCTTCGATTTCTTGCGATGAATGGACATGCATTTTTCGAGCCGCGCGCATATCGGCCCGAACCGTTCTGACGCCGATCCCGCCCAACGATAAATCGTGGGATGCCTTTCCGCTCGATGACGACGAGGCGCTCGAAGCCTATCAGGAATGGCTGGAGCAGTTCGGCACGCCCGATGCGATCGATCGCGACAATCATCAACTCGGCGGCTTCCCACAGACGCTGCAGAACGGCCTCCAGGCCTGCAGTCAGCTGGCCGCCAATGGTGTGAACTGTGGCAGGGGGGAGGCCTGGGAAACGGATGCCGCAAAGGAGCTGTTGAAATCCGCCGGCGATTGGCAGCTTGTCCTGCAGATCGGCGTCGACCGCCATGCGGGCATCCCGCAACCGGGCGCCTATTACGTGATCATGCGCAAGGAAGATATCGCCGCGCGCCGGTTCGATAGGGCGCGCGTAACCTACCAATGTGATTGAGCGGAACCTGGAATCCGATGCCGGCCGCGACGCCCATACAGCCGTGAATTGACGTGTTGAGTGGAACAACCTCCGCCAAAGGAAGTTTGCCTCAAAAGCAAACGCGAGGCGGCGGCCGATGTTACTCTCTGTGAAACAGGGTGCACTCAGCACCCCACCCCGGATTTATTATGTCAATCCGCTGCTCCTCCAAGGGGCCGATGCATGGCGCGAGGTTTTCGACCATGCGGCGGATATCGGTTTCGACCATGTGCTGACGGCGCCCCTTTTTAACAGGGGCGGGGAATGCAGCGTCTTTTCCTCTCAAGACTTTGATCGCCTCGATCCTGAACTGCAGCTCGAAAGCGCGGTTGCGGATGGAGTGTCGCGGCTGGCGGAGGTCGCCGGCAAGAGCGGCGTCGGCTTGATGATGGACCTGATGCTCGACGGGAAAGCGCGGGACCCGCAAGCGAGCTACCGCCCCGTCGACCCCCGGCGCTCGCCGCTCGACCCGCCGGAGCCGATGACCACGGCGGGGGCGGAGCAGCAGTCGCAGCTGCTGGTGGAATGGACCGAGCGGCTGCAGCGCCTGTCCGACGCCGGCCTCTCCGGGTATAGGGTGCTCGGGATCGATCGGGCGGCACCGGCCTTTTTCAAATCGCTGATTGCGGGCGTGCGAGAGAAGGCCGAGGTGCAATTCTTCGCCTGGACGCCCGGCACCGATTTTGCGGTGAGAAGCGCCATCGCCGATGCGGGTTTCGCGGGATGTTTTTCATCGATGGCCTGGTGGGATCTCGACGAGAGATGGTTCGTCGATGAGCATCGTATCCAGGAGCCGCTCGGCTGGCAGATCGCCTTTCCCGAGCCGCCTTTCGCCAAGCGTATCGCGCATGGGACCGAGAGCCGCGAAATCCTCGAGCGGCGCGCCATCAGAGCGCTGCGGCTTGCCGCTTCGCTCGGCGGCGGCCTCATGGTTCCCATGGGTTTCGAATATGGTGCGGCGACGCCGCTTGATCCGACGCATGGTGATGGCTCGGGCTTGCGCAAGCTGCGTCATGATCTCGCCTTCGACATCTCATCCGAGATCCGTCTTGCCAACAGCGAGATCGGCAAGGCCGGCAAGGCGCGGGCTCCGTCGCTTCGCTTGATCCGCAATGCCAGCGGGCCGGTTTCGGTGCTTGTCCAATCCGAGGCGCAGGATCTTCGCAGCGCGTCCGATGTGCGCTTCATCCTGCTCAACCGGGACCTCAGGCGAAGCGCGCCTGCGCCGGTGACGGCGCTTCGCGAGGCCGCCTCCGGTTTTCTACCCGTCGCCGCCGATGGCGCGGCCCTGCGTCTGCGGGCAGGCGAGACCCGGGTGATTGAAGGCAAGGCGCCGGAGCCGATCACATCCAGGCCCGCCCTCGAGGTCGAGCAGGCGACGGCGTCGGCGCGGCTTGCCATCGAAAACATCATGCCGCGGGTTGATGACGGACGCTTTCCCGTCAAACGCGTGGTCGGCGACACCGTCACCGTCGAGGCGGATATATTCGCCGATGGTCACGACCCGCTCGCAGCCGTCCTGCTCTGGCGGCCGCATGAGGCCATGGCGGAGTGGAACGAGACGCCGATGCAACTGGTCGAGAACGACCGCTGGCGGGCCGAATTCCTGCTGGAGCGCATGGGGCGTTACGAATTCGCCGTCGAGGCGTGGAAGAACCCGTTCGCGATCTTCCGTTACGAGCTGACCAAGAAGAACGATGCGAGACTGGACCTGAAGCTGGAGCTCCAGGAGGGATTGAACCTCGTTCGCGCCGCGAAGGCGCAAGCGCTGGCAGCGCTCGGCGCCGGATTGCAGGCTCTGATCGACAATCTCGAAAAGGCTTCCGATCCCGAGCGCACGGCGATCCTGCTCGCCCCCGAGACATCCGAGCTGATGAACCGGGCTGACAGGCGGCCATTCCGGCTTCGCTCGACGACGAGCGCTGTCGATGCCGAACGCAAGGAGGCGGCCTTCGCCAGCTGGTATCAGATCTTCCCGCGTTCGCAGAGCGGCGATCCGAACCGGCACGGCACCTTCGACGACGTCATTCCGAGACTGGCCGATATTCGCGGCATGGGCTTCGACGTGCTCTACTTCCCGCCCATTCACCCGATCGGCTCGACCAACCGCAAGGGGCGCAACAACAGCCTGAAGGCCGCACCCGGCGATCCCGGCAGCCCCTATGCCATCGGCTCGGAAGATGGCGGGCACGACGCCATCCATCCCGAGCTCGGCGATTTCGAGGATTTCGGCCGGCTGGTCGAGGAGGCGGGCCGGCATGGGCTGGAGATTGCGCTGGACCTCGCCATCCAGGCCTCGCCGGATCATCCCTGGCTGACGGAGCATCCCGGCTGGTTCGACTGGCGCCCCGACGGCACGATCAAATATGCCGAGAACCCGCCGAAGAAATACGAAGATATCGTCAATGTCGATTTCTACACGAAGGACGCCTTGCCTTCCCTATGGGTGGAGCTGAGGGATATCGTCCAGCTCTGGGTCGACCAAGGCGTCAAGCTGTTTCGGGTCGACAATCCGCACACCAAGCCTTTTCCGTTCTGGGAATGGCTGATCGGCGATATCAGGGCGCGCCATCCCGATGTCGTCTTCCTGTCGGAAGCCTTCACCAAACCGAAGGTGATGTACCGGTTGGCGAAGATCGGCTTCTCCCAGTCCTACACCTACTTCACTTGGCGCAACGCCAAGTGGGAGCTCGAGCAATATATGCGCGAGCTGACCGAGACGGCGCCGAAGGAATTCTTCCGCCCGCACTTCTTCGTCAACACCCACGACATCAACCCGGATTTTCTGCAGAACGCGCCGCGCCCGGCCTTCCTGATCCGCGCCGCACTCGCCGCCACCCTGTCGGGATTGTGGGGTGTCTATAACGGTTTCGAACTGTGCGAGGGGCGCCCCGACGCCAAGCGCAAGGAATATGCCGACAGCGAGAAATACGAAATCCGAGCCTGGGACTACGACCGGCCGGGCAACATCATTGCCGAAATCAGGATGCTCAACCGCATCCGGAACGAAAACATCGCGCTGCATTCGCATCTCGGGCTGACGCTGCTCCCCGCCTGGAATGACAACATCCTGTTCTTCGAGAAGGCGAGCCGTGCGCGCGACAATGTATTGCTGATCGCGATCAACCTCGACCCCCATAATTTCCAGCAAAGCGACGTCGAGCTGCCGCTCTGGAAGTGGTCGCTCGGGGACGGCGGCGCGCTCGACGTCGAGGATCTGGTCGGCGGGCATCGTTTCAGGTGGAACGGCAAACGGCAGACTATCAGTCTCAATCCTCACATTCTGCCCTTTGCGATCTGGCGCGTTCGCGCCGCGGAGGCATGAATGGACACGATGAACACCGGTAACACCGAGCCGCTGCTCTGGTACAAGGATGCGATCATCTACCAGCTGCACATCAAGTCGTTCTATGACGCCAATGGCGATGGCGTCGGCGATTTTGCCGGTCTGCACGCCAAGCTCGATCATATCGCGGCGCTCGGCGTCAACGCCATCTGGCTCCTGCCCTTCTTTCCTTCGCCGCGCCGCGACGACGGCTATGACATCGCCGACTACGGCAATGTCAGCTCCGACTACGGGACGCTGGAGGATTTCAGGGCCTTCGTCGATGCCGCCCACCAGCGCAACATCCGCGTCATCATCGAGCTCGTCATCAACCACACCTCCGACCAGCATCCCTGGTTCCAGCGCGCCCGCCAGGCGCCGGCAGGTTCACCCGAGCGCGATTTCTATGTCTGGTCGGATAACGATCAGAAATTCCCGGAAACGCGCATCATCTTCCTCGACACGGAAAAATCGAACTGGACATGGGATGCGGTGGCCGGCGCCTATTACTGGCACCGCTTCTATTCCCACCAGCCGGACCTCAACTTCGACAGCCCGCTTGTCATGGAGGAACTGCTGAAGGTGATGCGCTTCTGGCTGGAGACCGGCATTGACGGTTTTCGTCTTGACGCGATCCCCTATCTCGTCGAGCGCGAGGCGACGATCAACGAAAACCTGCCGGAAACCCATGGGATCCTCAAGCGCATCCGCGCCGCCCTCGATGCCACTCATCCCGGCGTGATGCTGCTGGCCGAAGCCAACCAGTGGCCGGAGGATACGCGCGAATATTTCGGCGACGGCGACGAATGCCACATGGCCTTCCACTTCCCGCTAATGCCGCGCATGTACATGGCGATCGCCAAGGAGGATCGGTTCCCGATCACCGATATCCTGCGCCAGACGCCGGAGATTCCCGAGAATTGCCAGTGGGCGATCTTCCTGCGCAACCACGACGAGCTGACGCTCGAAATGGTGACCGATGCCGAGCGCGACTATCTCTGGGAGACCTATGCCTCCGACAAGCGCGCCCGCATCAATCTCGGCATCAGGCGGCGCCTGGCGCCGCTGATGGAGCGCGACCGCCGCCGCATCGAGCTGATGAACGCGCTTCTTCTGTCGATGCCGGGAACGCCTGTGATCTACTACGGCGACGAGATCGGCATGGGCGACAATATCTATCTCGGCGACCGGGACGGGGTGCGCACACCGATGCAATGGTCGCCGGATCGCAATGGCGGCTTCTCGCGCACGGATCCGGCGCGCCTCGTGCTGCCGCTGATCGCCGATCCGCTCTACGGTTTCGAGGCGGTCAATGTCGAGGCGCAGAGCACGGATGCGCATTCGCTGCTCAACTGGACGCGCAAGATGCTGGCGCTGCGCGGCCGGCATCCGGCCTTCGGGCGCGGCTCGCTGCGTTTCCTCTCGCCCGAGAACCGCAAGATCCTCGCCTATCTCAGGGAGTATGACGGCGAGACGCTGATGTGCGTCGCCAATCTCTCGCGGCTGCCCCAGGCGGTCGAGCTCGACCTCTCGGCCTTCGAGGGCCGCGTGCCGATCGAACTGACCGGCATGTCGCCATTTCCGCCGATCGGCCAATTGACCTATCTCCTGACATTGCCGCCCTATGGCTTCTTCTGGTTCCAGCTGGAGGCCGATGCCGATCCGCCGGCCTGGCGCACGGCGCCACCCGAACAGCTGCCCGATCTCGTGACGATGGTCATCCGCCGCGGCCTGCTCGATCTCGTCGACGAGCCCGCGCATGCGCGCGTGCTGACCAACGAAATCCTTCCCGCCTATCTCACCAGGCGGCGCTGGTTCGGGGCGAAGGACCAGCCGCTGCAGGCGGCGAGGCTGATCTCGGCGACGCCGATCCCCTTTGCCGATGGCGTCGTTCTCGGCGAATTGGAGGTGGTGCTGCCTGACCATACCGAATCCTATCAGCTGCCTTTGACGGTCGCCTGGGATGATGCCCAGCCCTCGGCGCTAACCCAGCAGCTTGCGCTCGGGCGGGTTCGCCAGGGCAGGCGGGTCGGTTTCCTGACGGATGGATTTGCCGTGGAGCCGATGGCGCGCGGCATCCTGCGCGGACTTGCCGACCGCTCGCGCATCACCGGGCGCACCGGCACGCTGGAATTTCTCGGCACCGAGCGGCTCGACCGGCTTGATGTCAGCGACGACATGCCGGTGCACTGGCTGTCGGCCGAGCAATCCAACAGTTCGCTGATCGTCGGCGATGTCGCTATGATCAAGCTGATCCGGCACATCTTCCCCGGCATCCACCCCGAGGTGGAGATGACGCGGTTTCTGACGCGCGCCGGCTACGACCACACCGCGCCGCTGCTCGGCGAAGTCGCGCATACCGATTCCAGCGGGCGCCGCTCTACCCTGATCATCGTCCAGGGCGCGATCCGCAATCAGGGCGACGCCTGGAACTGGATGCTGAACAATCTGCGCCGCGGCGCCGATGAGCTGGTGCTGGCCGATCCGGCAGTCGAGCCCGGCGACGACGTCTTCCGGTCGCTGATCAGCTTCGTCGCGATGGTCGGCATGAGATTGGGCGAATTGCATGTGGTGCTCGCCGGAGAAAATGCGGATGAGGCCTTCAGCCCGATCGTCGCAGGCGATGGTGAAGTCGAGGCGATCAAAAAGGCAGTTGCCGGCGAGGTCGCCTATGCGCTGTCGAAGCTCGCCGAACGCGCGGTGGGAGCCGATCCGGCGATCGACCTGCTCGCGGCCCCGCTTCTTGAGCGCCGCTCCGAACTGGTCGAGCTTGCCGCGACGCTGGCGGACAGTGCCCGCCATGCGCTGATGACGCGCACCCATGGCGACTTCCATCTCGGCCAGATCCTGGTCAGCGAGGGCGATGCCGTCATCATCGACTTCGAGGGCGAGCCGGCGAAAAATCTGGCCGAGCGCCGCGCCAAGACGGTTCCCTTGCGCGACGTCGCCGGCCTTCTCAGGTCGCTGAGCTATCTCGTCGCCACCGCCCAGCTCGATAATGACGCTGTCACCGAACACGAAAACGAGGTTCGCCGCAACGCCATCGCCCGTTTCGGACGCAACGCCGAGGCGGCCTTTATCGACGCCTATTGGCAGGCGGTGTCGGCGTCGAAGGCGCTTGCCATGCCGCCCGATCAACGACGGAGGCTTCTTGATGCCTTTCTTCTCGAAAAGGCCGCCTACGAGATTGCCTATGAGGCCCGCAACAGGCCGAAATGGCTGCCGATCCCACTCGCCGGCCTTACCGAAATCGTATCGCGCTTAGCGGGGGTCAATGCATGAATATCGAACGTTCGGAACTTCTCTCAGGCATCGGACACGATGCGCTTTGGGCCTTGATCGAGGGGCGCCATGGCGATCCATTCTCGATCCTCGGACCGCACGAGAGTGGCGGGATGACGATCGTGCGCGTCTATCTGCCAGGCGCCGAAGCGATCGATCTCATCGAGGCGGCGAGCGGCAGGGTGGTAACGCCTTTCAGCATCGCTCACCCCTCCGGCCTGTTCGCAGCGACGACGGGTTCGAGAATGGGATACCGGTTGCGGATCCAGTGGCCGGATGGAGAGCAGGTTACGGAGGATCCTTACAGCTTCGGTCTTCTGCTCGGTGAGCTCGACCTTCACCTGATATCCGAGGGGACCCATTACAGCCTGAGCCGGACGCTCGGCGCCGTGGCGATGTCGATTGACGACATACCGGGCGTTCGTTTCGCCGTCTGGGCGCCGAATGCGCGGCGTGTCTCGGTCGTCGGCGACTTCAACGCTTGGGACGGCCGCCGCAATCCGATGCGACTCAGGCAATCGGCGGGCGTATGGGAGCTGTTCGTCCCACGTCTCGCCCCCGGTGAAAGATACAAGTTCGAGATCATCGACGCGCAGGGAACCTGCCTGCCGCAAAAGGCTGATCCCGTCGCGCGGGCAAGCGAGGCCGCCCCGTCCACCGCCTCCATCGTTGCATCGTCGACGCCGTTTCGATGGACCGATGACGGTTGGATGAAAGGCCGCGACCGGCAGGCCAGGCTCGAAGGCGCGATCTCCGTATACGAGGTGCACGCCGGCTCCTGGCTTCGCGACCGGCAGGACAGCAACAGCTATCTCGATTGGGCCGAGCTCAGCCAGCGGCTTGTTCCCTATGTCCGCGACATGGGATTTACCCATATCGAA
Source organism: Rhizobium sp. M1 (assembly GCF_002531805.1). Classification (NCBI taxonomy): domain Bacteria; kingdom Pseudomonadati; phylum Pseudomonadota; class Alphaproteobacteria; order Hyphomicrobiales; family Rhizobiaceae; genus Rhizobium; species Rhizobium sp. M1. The sequence continues at coordinate 155,847 of NZ_NWSW01000008.1, forward strand.
TTGCTGCCGATCATGGAGCATCCCTTCGGCGGCTCCTGGGGATACCAGCCGCTCGGGCTGTTTGCCCCGACCGGCCGATACGGAACGCCGGAAGATTTCGCCTATTTTGTCGACCGATGTCATGGCGCCGGTATCGGTGTCATCCTCGATTGGGTGCCGGCTCACTTTCCCACCGACGTCTGGGGCCTTGCCCGCTTCGACGGCAGTGCGCTCTACGAGCACGAGGACCCGCGCGAAGGTTTTCATCGCGACTGGAATACGATGATCTACAATCTCGGCCGCAACGAGGTGAAGGGCTTCCTGATCGCCAGCGCGCTGGAATGGCTCGAGCGCTACCACGTCGACGGCTTGCGCGTCGACGCCGTCGCCTCGATGCTCTACCGCGATTACAGCCGCAACGAGGGGGAGTGGATCCCAAATCAATATGGCGGGCGCGAGAATCTGGAGGCGGTGGAGTTCTTCAAGCACCTCAACAGCATCGTTCACGAGCGTTGCCCGCATGCCATGACCATCGCCGAGGAATCGACGGCCTGGCCGGGTGTGACCAAGCCGCCGGAGGAGGGCGGGCTCGGCTTCGATATCAAATGGAACATGGGCTGGATGCACGACAGCCTGAGTTATATCGAAAAGGACCCCGTCTACCGGAGCTATCACCACGGCACGATGACCTTCGGCATGATCTATGCCTATTCCGAGCGTTTCATCCTGCCGATTTCCCATGATGAGGTGGTCTACGGGAAAGGCTCGCTGCTGACGAAGATGCCGGGCGACGACTGGCAAAAATTCGCCAATCTGCGCAGCTATCTCGCCTTCATGTGGGGCCATCCCGGCAAGAAGCTGCTGTTCATGGGAAGCGAAGTCGCCCAGCCGGGCGAATGGAACCACGATGCTTCGGTGAGCTGGGATGTGCTGGACCGGCCGGCTCATGTCGGCATCCAGCGTCTGGTGAAGGATCTGAACAGCCTCTACGGCGAAGAGCCGGCACTGCAGTTCGGCGATTTTCACCCCGAGGGCTTCGAATGGGCGGCGGCCGACGATGCCGTCAATTCCGTTCTCGGCATGCTGCGTTATGCTCCTGACCGCTCTTCATCCGTCCTCGTCGTCTCGAACTTCACGCCGGTGCCGCGTTACGGCTACAGGATCGGCGTGCCGCACGATGGCGTGTGGATCGAGCGCATAACGACGGATGCGCGCGAATATGGCGGCTCCGGGCTCGTCAATGGTGCAGTCTCGAGCGAACCCATCCCCGCCCACGGCAGGCCCGTCTCCGTCTCGCTGACGCTGCCGCCGCTGGCGACGGTCTTCCTTAAGGGACCGTCGCCATGACAGGCTTCATTCGGCGTGTGGTGCCGGATGAATGAAGGGCCAGGGGCTCGCCTCGGATCCTTTTTCGATCGGAACCTCGATGAGCACGGGTTCATTGAGCGAGAGGGCCTTATGCAATACCTCTCTCAATTCGCCGGGACTGGTCGCCTTAAAGGATTTGACGCCGAAGCTCTCGCCAAGAGCGACGAAATCCGGATTGGTGAGTTCCGAGCCGAGATAGCGGCCTTTGTAGGCCTGCTTCTGGTCGCGCAACACATTGCCATAGGCCGAATTGTTGAAGACGATGGCGATGACGGCGATCTTGTGCTGGACGGCTGTGGCAAGTTCCTGAACGCCGAACATGAAGCCGCCGTCACCGGAAACGGAGATAACGGCTTTATCGGGGTTGGCGACCTTTACGCCGAGCGCGGTGTTGAAGCCGAAACCGAGATTGTCCTGATAGCCGCATGTCACATATTGGCGCGGGCCGTAGACCGGGAAGGCAAATCGGGCGGTGAAGCCCATCTGGCTGATTTCCTCGACGAAGAAGCCGTCTCGCGGCAGAGCCTCGCGAATGGCATCGAGATAGGCGAGCTGCGGCTGCACCGCCGAAAAACGAGATCTCGCCTCTTCATTCAGTTCGGCGAATTCGCGCGTGCGATCCTCGCGGCTGGCACCTGCCAACGCAGCGGTCAGTGCCTGCGTTCCATCGCTCGCATCAGCGACGATGCCGACATCGGGCTTGAGGCGGACCATCTCGGTCGGATCGATATCGATGCGGATGATCTTGAGGCCTTTGGGCAGCCACTTCCACCGCATGAATTGCAATTCGAGCCGGCTGCCGATCCCGATCAGCACGTCGACCTTCTTCCAGTATTCGTAGGCGGCGACGAAATTCAGATAGTTCGGATGGTCGTCGGCGACGATGCCCTTGCCGGAGCGGTGGGAGGTGACCGGCGCCTGCAAGAGCTCCGCAAGTGCTGCGATGTCAGCGCCGGCATCCGCGGCGCCGCCGCCGACCATGATCATCGGATTCCGAGCGCCTGAAATCAGCGCCGCCGCGGCGGCGATCTGATCGGGATTGACGGCCGGATGAGCGGCTCTCGTGCCAAGGGGGAGATCGGTTTCCGGGCCGGATTGTCCGAATACATCCCACGGTGCTTCGACTGCTCCCGGGCCTTGGCGTCCGGAGAGCATTTTGCCGATGATCTCTGATATGACCGGACCGGCCTCGGACTGGTGGTTGATGCGCTCCGCCGTCTTTGTGATCCCGCGCATGGTCGCAAGCTGGTCCGGCAGTTCGTGGAGCTGTCCTCTGCCTTGCCCGATCAGGTGGGACATGATGTTGCCGGTGATGCAGAGCACCGGCGCATTGGCGCCATAAGCGGTGCAGAGAGCCGCGCCGGAATTGAGCACGCCCGGGCCGGGGACAACGGTATAGGCACCAATCCGGCCGGTAGACTTGGCATAGCCGTAGGCCATATAGCCGGCACCCTGTTCATGCCTGGTATGGATGAAGCGAAGCTTGTCACCGGCGCCGTAAAGCGCGTCATTGAAGTCATACATGTGGGCGCCCGGAATGCCGAAGACCGTATCGATTCCGTGGGCCACAAGCGAACGAGCGATCGCCTGGCCGGTCGTTTCTTTCCTGCTCATTTGCAAATCCAATGATTTGAGTTCGGTTATGTCACTATTGCTTCAAGCAACCTTCGGCTCGAAGTGCGGCGACGATGGCGCCGGCGTCGGCCGGCTGCATGCCCGCGAGATTCATCCGCCCGGAATCGGCCATGTAGATGCCGTGTCTAGCTCGCAGCGCCGCCGCGATATCCTTTGACATGGCGAGATTGGAGAACAGGCCGCGCTGGCTGCTGATGAAGGCGAGATCGGGTGCTGCGGCGGAGAGCGCGGCGCGATTGCCGTTGATACGCTCGCACATTTCTTCGAGCTCGGTACGCCACATTGCCGACATTTCGGCGCTTTCGAGAATGGTTCGGACGATTGCCGCGCCATGATCCGGCGGCATGGACCAGTTGACGCGGGCGAGCGCGGCCATGTTGCTTTCGGCTTTCCCGATGTCGCCGGCATTGCGGGTCATGACATAGAGCGCGCCGACGCGCTCGCGATAGAGGCCGAAATTCTTGTCGCAGGAATAGGCGATCAGCGCCTCGTCGACGGCATCGAGGATCATGCGTGTCGGCGCTGCATCCTGATCGAGACCGTCGCCGAGCCCCTGATAGGCAAGATCGATGAAGGGCACGAGCTTGTGGACGACGAGCAGTTCGGCAATTCGGCGCCACTCTTCCATGGTGAAATCGATGCCGGTCGGATTGTGGCAGCAGCCGTGAAGAAGCACGACATCGCCTGCGTTGGCGGAAGACAGGGCCTCGACCACGCTGTCGAACTTCACCTGCTGCGAGGTGAGATCGACGAAGGAATATTCCCTTACGGCCAGCCGCGCCGAACCGAAAATCGGCGCATGGTTGGGCCAGCTCGGCGTGCCCAGCAGAACCTTTGCCGATGGATTTGCCGTCTGGATGAGTTCCGCGCCGAGACGCAGCGCGCCGCTGCCGCCCGGCGTCTGGATACCGACAAGACGCTCACCGAAGGCCGGCGATTGCCCGAAAATGATCGGCTGCAGCAGACGGACAAAGTGCAGATCGCCTTCCGGGCCGAGATATTTCTTGCTGTCCTGCGTCTCCAGAAGAAACTGCTCCGCCGCCTTCACGGCCCGCATGACCGGAGTGCGGCCCATGGCGTCGCGATAGACGCCGACGCCGAGGTCGATCTTTCCGGTTCGTTCGTCGGCCTGGAAGGCCTTGATGAGGGCAAGCAGGCTGTCGGCCGGCCGGCTATTCAGTTCTTCAAACACAGGTCCACCTCCATTTATCCTTTCTGGAGATTAACTGAAGTTTCGCGGCGAATTTCTGCGATTGTCTGCCTGTTTCAATGTATATATGCAGACATTCTGCGTCAGATGTCTATACTATGCCGAAATTCCCCTCATCTCGGGTGATCCATGCTTGACCAGTTCGATATCAAATTGCTCGCCGCACTTCAGCAGAACAGCGAGATGACTCAGGGCGAGCTGTCGCAGAAGGTCAATCTCTCCGCCACCCAATGCGCGCGCCGTTTGGAACGGCTGCGCAAGGAGCAATATATCCAGAGCGTCGTCGCCATCCTCAATCCCGCGAAACTGGGTTTCAGCGTCGTCGCCCATACGCTCGTCAGTCTGCGCGCGCATACGGAAGGCGGAAACGAGCGGCTCCATCGCTTCATCGAAACCGCGCCGGAAATCCTGGAATGTTATTCGCAGACGGGTGACGCGGATTTTCTGATGAAGGTCATGACGCGCGACCTCGACCATCTCAGCCAGTTTCTCGAACGAATGATCCGGGTCACCGACAATCTGGCCTCGGTCAAATCGAGCATCGTCCTGAAGACGATCAAGAAGACCACCGCTCTGCCGTTGCAGATCGTGACGTGAGGGCGTCACGCAGCCGCTCTCACTTGAGATAGTGGATGTGCGGGCGGGAGTGATAGGGCGATGCTTCGACGCGCGCCTCGATCGAGAAGACCTCGCGCAGGAGCTTTTCGCTCAGCACATCCTCCGGTGCGCCGGAGGCAACGATCGTGCCCTGCTGCATGATAACAAGCTCATCGCAGAACATGGCGGCATGGTTGAGATCATGCAGGGCGACGATGCTGGTGATCGGCAGGCCGGAGACGAGCCGCATCAGGCCGATCTGGTGCTGGATATCGAGATGGTTTGTCGGCTCGTCGAGGATCAGCTCCTGCGGCGACTGGGCGAGCGCCCTGGCGATATGGGTGCGCTGCTTTTCGCCGCCCGACAGGCTCTGCCAGCGGTCGTTGCGTTTCCCCGTCATGCCGGCGCGGGCGAGTGCCGCTTCGACCGCCTCTTCGTCGGTCTTGGTCCAGCCGGAAAACATGGAGCGGTGCGGGAAGCGGCCGAGTTTGACGACATCGACGACCTTCAGATTGGCATTGGTCGTGGCATGCTGCTCGACGAAGGCGATGCGCCGGGCGATCGAGCGGCGGCTGATCTTGCCGATATCTTTGCGATCGAGCGTGACACGGCCGGAATGCGGCCGCTTCAGGCCGGCGAGAAGCCGCAGCAGCGAGGTCTTGCCGGAGCCGTTCGGCCCGAGCAGTCCGAGCATCCGGCCGGGCTGAGCCTCCATGGAAACGCCGTCCAGAATGGTCTTCCTGCCAATTTTCCAGGTGAGGTTGTCGGCCTTGATGCTCATGACGCGCGCTGAAACCGATAGAGGATGATCGAGAAGAAGGGAACGCCGACCAAGGCGGTGACGACGCCGATCGGCAGGATCTGGCCGGGAATGAGGGCGCGCGCGGCGATATCGGCGAACACCATGAAGATCCCCCCTGCAATGGCGCAGGCCGGCAGGAGGCGGATATGAAGCGGCCCGACGACGAAGCGGGCGACATGCGGCACGACAAGCCCGACGAAGCCGATCGAGCCGACCATGCTGACGATCGTTGCCGTCATCATTGCGGTCAGCGCGAAGAGCACCATACGCGCGCGGCCGACATTAACGCCGAGCGAGGAGGCCGCCTCGTCGCCGAAAGCGAAGGCATCGAGCACGCGGGCGTAGAGCAGGCAGGCGGCGAGACCGATGCCGACGACGATCGAGACCAGCGCGAATTCCGGCCAGCGCACGCCGCCGAAACTGCCGAGCAGCCAGAACATGACGTCGCGGGCCTGCTGCGCATTGGCCGAAGTGGTGACGATATAGGAGGTCGATGCGTTGAAGAGCTGCGATGCGGCGACACCGGCAAGGATGGTGCGGTCCGCGCCGCCGCGTGTGCCGTTCGAAAGCAGCGCCACGAAGAAGAAGGCTGCAAAGGCGCCGGCAAAGGCGCCTGCCGACAGCGACACCGCGCCGGCACCGAGCCCCAGGATGACGATTGCGACGGCGCCGGTGGAGGCCCCGGCGGAGATGCCGAGCACATAGGGTTCGGCAAGCGGGTTGCGCAGCAGCGACTGCATGATGGCGCCCGACAGCGCCAGCCCCGCGCCGCAGAAGGCGGCGACGAGTGCCCGGCTCAGGCGATAGTCCCAGATGACAGTCTCGTGGATGCGATTGAGCTCGACCGCGGTCCAGCCGAGCCGGTTGGTGACGGCGGAAAATGTGGTCGCGAGCGGAATCGGCAGATCGCCGATTCCGACGCTGACGCCGATGGCGACAGCGATGAGGCAGAGGGAAGCCAGAAGCAGTGCGGTGACCGCTCCCAGCTGCCGGAAGAGACGTCCCGCCTCGGTCACTTCAGCAGACCGAGGGCCTTCAGCTGTTCGGCCACCTGTTCGGCGCCGTAGATCGTGCGGATGGTCGGGTTCATCGCCTGGCCGTCCATGACGACCAGCGCCTTGTTCTTGACGGCAGGGATCTGGCTGACGGCAGGATCGGTGTTCAGGAACTTGATCTTGGCCTCAGGCTTGTCGAGCTCCCAGCGGTTGCGATCGAGGCTGGCGACGACAATGACATCGGGATTGGCGGCGATGATGCCTTCCCAGCCGATGGTCGGCCATTCCGCTGCCGCGTCGATCGCGTTGCGTCCGCCGAGCAGGTCAGCGATGAAGCCGGAGGCGCTGTTCTTGCCGCCGACATAGGCATCGGCCGACGGGCTGGGGCTGGAGAACCAGAAGACGTAGGAGAGTTTCTGGCCGTCCTTGGCAACGCTTCCGCGCAGCTTGGCTTCACGCGCCTTGAAATCGGCGATCAGCGCCTGACCGCGGTCGGCGACGTCGAAGATCTGCGAGAGCTCGTCGATCTCCTTGTAGAGAAGGTCCATGTTCCACAGCTCGCCGCGGCTGCCGTACTGGTCCTTGACATCCTTGGTGCTGAGGCAGGTGCTGGGCGAGAGATAGGTGGCGACGCCGACCTTGTCGAAATCCTCGCGCTTGGCGACCTTGCTGTTCGGCCCGACCAGGCTCGGCAGCGCCGCCGCGACGAAATCGGGATTTTCGGCAAGCATCGATTCAAAGGTCGGCATCTCAACGGTCAGAAGCTTGACCTTGGCATTGGCCTCAGCGAGCTGTGGCAGCACCCTGCTCGGCCAGAAGGCGGTGCCGACCATCTTGTCCTGAAGGCCGAGCAGCAGCAGGATTTCCGCGCTGTTCTGGCCGAGGCCGATCGCCCGCTCGGGTGCCTTCTTGAACGTCACCTCTGCGCCGCAGTTTTCCAGCGTCAGCGGATAGGTGGTCGAACCCGCCAGAGACGGCGTTGCGGCAAGGCCGATCAGGGCGGAGAGGCCGCAGGCGGCCAGGAGCGATTTGAGGTTGGTCACGAAGAAATCCCCGGTGCGTGAGTATATGCGGCCGGGGTATAGCCACAGGAACAGCCGGAAAACAAGACCGATTAAATCAACTTATCGCAAAAAGCGACAGCACCGGACATGCGGCGGGCGCAGGCTCCGTTCCGGAGGCAGGCGGTCGCTCATCCTCAGCTTGCCTCCTGGGTTTCGATCCGTGCGGCCTTGCGCGTGGCATGGAGGAAGGCTCCGATAAAGACGATCGCGAACAGAAGAACGATGGTCGGGGCCGGCGCGCTGTCGATAAAGAAGGAGAGATAGACGCCTGCAAAAGCCGTGATCACCGCGATTGCGACCGAAAAAACGAGCATCGTACTGAAGCGGCGCGTCAGCAGATAGGCGATGGAGCCTGGTGCAATCAGCAGCGAGATGGCGAGAATGATGCCGACCGACCGAAGCGCTGCCACGATCGTCAATGAAATCAGGCAGAGCAGGCCGTAGTGAAGCAGGTTCACCCTCAGTCCGACCGCTCTCGCCTGCGCCGGGTCGAACGCGTGCAGCAGCAGGTCACGCCACTTTATGGCGACGATGGCGGCCGTCAGTAGCGCAACGGCTCCCGTTTCCACGATGTCGGGAAAGCCGATGCCGAGCATGTCGCCGAAGAGGATGTGATCGAGATGCACCTCGGACTGGATTTTCACATAGAGAACCAGGCCGAACCCGAACATGCCCGAAAATACGATGCCCATCACCGTGTCCTGCTTGATGCGGCTGTTATCCTTGAGGAAACCGGTGGCAAGCGCACAGACCATCCCGGCCGCAAAGGCGCCGATCGAGAAAGGAAAGCCGGCGATATAGGCAATCACCACGCCCGGGAATACGGCATGGCTCATGGCGTCGCCCATCAGCGCCCAGCCCTTGAGCACGAGAAAGCAGGAGAGCAGCGCCGTCGGGATGGCGATCAGCACCGAGATGATCAGGGCGTTGATCATAAAATCGAACTGGAACGGCACCAGCAAGGCGGCGAGACCGTTCATGGTGATGTCTCCAGCGCTTGAGCAGCCCTGCGCCGGCTCGCCAGCATTCCGTGCTTGGGCGCCAGGAAGAAGGCGGCAAGGAAGATCAACGTCTGGAAAACGATGATGATGCCGCCGGTCGCGCCGTCGAGGAAATAGCTCACATAGGCGCCGACGAAGCTGGTCGCTGCCCCGATCGCTACGGCGATGACGAGCAGCCGCGGGAAACGATCCGTCAGCAGGTAAGCCGTCGCGCCCGGCGTCACCACCATACAGATGACGAGAAAGGCGCCGACGGTCTGGAGGGCCGCGACCGTCGAGGCCGACAGCAGCGTGAAAAACATGATCTTGAGCCGCGTTGGATTGAGCCCGATTGAACGGGCGTGGGTCTCGTCGAAGAAGACGACCATCAGGTCCTTCCATTTCACCAGCAGGACGGCGAGCGAAACGAAGCCGATGATGGCAAGCTGGAGCGTGTCCTCGGGCGTGATTGCGAGGATGTTGCCGAGCACGATCGTCTGGATGTTCACTGCAGTCGGTCTCAGCGATACCATGAACAGGCCAAGCCCGAAGAAGGAGGAGAAGATCAGGCCGATGATGGCGTCTTCCTTCAGTTTGGTGCGCTGGTTGAGGAAGAGCATCGCCGCGGCGGCAAGGCCGCCGGAGAAGAATGCGCCGATCGAGAAGGGAAGTCCGATCATATAGGCGCCGGCGACACCCGGCACGATGGAATGCGAGAGTGCGTCGCCGATCAGCGACCAGCCCTTGAGCATCAGATAACAGGAGAGGAAGGCGCAGACACCGCCGACTAGAGCCGAGACCCACATGGCGTTCAGCATGTAGTCATAGGTGAAAGGTTCGAGAATGGCGGCCATCAGCCTTGATCCCCGCTTCCGTCCGCCGGGGCAGGCGCGAGCAGTTTGCCCTCCCGCAGGACCAGCGGCCGCTCGTCGTCAGTGAGGATGCCGACGGGATATGGCTTGCCCCCGGAGCCATTCAACACGAGATGGCGAAGCACGCCGCCGAAGGTTTTCTCGAGGTTTTCCTGTGTAAAGGTCTCGTCTGTGGAGCCGTGGGCCAGTACCGTACCTTTGATCAGCACCGTGCGGTCGCAGAATTCCGGCACGCTGCCGAGATTATGCGTCGAGACCAGCATCACCCGGCCTTCGTCGCGTAGCGAGCGGAGCAATTTGACGATGGCCTCTTCGGTCTTGACGTCGACGCCGGTGAAGGGTTCGTCGAGCAGGATGACGCGACCGTCCTGCGCCAGCGCGCGAGCGAGGAAAACGCGTTTCTTCTGGCCGCCGGAAAGCTCGCCGATCTGGCGCTTGCGGAATTCGCTCATGTTGACGCGGGCGAGCGCCTTGGACACAGCGTCGTGGTCGGCCGCTTTCGGTATGCGCATCATCCCCATGTGGCCGTAGCGCCCCATCATGACGACGTCCTCGACCAGCACCGGAAAATTCCAGTCGACCTCTTCCGATTGCGGCACATAGGCGACGAGATTTTTCCGCAGCGCTTGTTCGACCGGCATGCCGAGCACCGAAATCTGGCCCCTGGCGAGGCGCACGAAGCCCATGATCGCCTTGAACAGGGTTGACTTGCCGGAACCGTTGACGCCGACAAGCGCGGTGATGGTGCCGGTGGGGGTCTGGAAGCTGGCGTCGCGCAGCGCCGTGTGGCCGTTGCGATAGGTGACCGTGGCGTCCGTCACGGCAATGCCGGCCCCCGCATCCGAAGATGCGGGGAAAACAGGGGAAACGATCGCGTTCATTGCGACAGGCCTTCGGCAAGACCCTTGACGATGGTATCGGAGGTGACGCGCAGCAGGTCGATATAGGTCGGCGTGGGGCCGTCGGCTTCGCTTAAGGAGTCGACATAGAGCACGCCGCCATAATGGGCGCCGGTTTCACGGGCGACCTGCCGGGCCGGCTTGTCCGACACCGTGCTCTCGCTGAACACGGCAGGGATCTTATTGGCCCTGACGGCATCGACGACTTTGCGGACCTGTTGCGGCGTGCCCTGCTGATCGGCATTGATCGGCCATAGATAGAGTTCCTTCAAGCCGAAGTCGCGGGCGAGATAAGAGAAGGCCCCTTCGCTCGATACAAGCCAGCGCTTATCCTCGGGGATGGTACCCAGCTTCTGGCGGATCGGCGCAACGGTCGCCTCGATCTCCTTCTTGTAGGCCTCCGCATTGGCCTTGTAGACCTCGGCATTCTCAGGATCGTATTTGACGAAGGCATCGCGGATGTTGTCGACATAAATGATCGCGTTCTTCGGCGACATCCAGGCATGCGGATTCGGTTTGCCGCTATAGGGGCCTTCGCTGATGCCCATCGGCTCGACGCCTGTGGAGACCACGACGTCGGGAACATCTTTCAGGTTCCGGAAAAATTTCTGAAACCACAGCTCGAGATTGAGGCCGTTCGACAAGAGGATCTGGGCGCCCTGCGCCCGCTGGATATCACCCGGCGTCGGCTGATAGCCGTGGATCTCGGCCCCGGGCTTGGTGATCGATTCCACGATCGCGGCATCGCCGGCAACGTTCTTTGCCATGTCGGCAATGACGGTGAAGGTGGTCACCGCTTTGAATTTCTCCTGCGCGGCGGCACCGCCGGCCATCAGGCCGAGTGCGGCAACGGCCACCATTCCGGTTATGACTCTGCGTCTTAGGCAACTAAGCATGAATATTCCCTTCTTTTGCCCCATCAACCGTTCGGCACGCACAGCGACGGCCGATAACAAGTTCACCGATGTAAATGCGACGCATTTGCAATTATTGCTGATGAGCCTCGTATCTATCTATTCTGCAATTGCGACTGAATTGCAACAAGGATTTTCGAAGAGGTCAGGCTGCCACGGTCAGGACCGGCCCCGTGGTGGATCCGCAGCCGGCCTGGGCTCGACGCCGACAGCCTCAAGGGGAAATCCCTCGAACACGCTCAGCTCAGCTTTCCCACGAGCTTGGCATAGTCCGAAAAAGTCCGCTGCTCGCCTTTTCCGGCGGCCTGCTCGGCAACCTGCAAGACACGGATAGGAAACAGGATCGCAGCGCGGTTGGCGTCCGAAAGCTCATGATCGTCGTCGTCCTCGATGGCCTTCATGGCTTTCGACAGCGCGGCATTGAGTTCCTGGCGGGTGAGCAGTTCTTTCTCGACGATCGCGTCGCATATGGACGCCATCGCCATGATCAGGCCCTTGAGCTGCAGATTGGCGGTATTCATGAGAACTCCAATGAAAGAGGCGGGCTCTAATCCGGTTCAACCGACCGGATCGTGTCGACCGAGACCGTACCCTCCAGGATGCCGCGTTTGATATCGCGCCTGTTCCGGTCGATCTCGATGACAGTATAGAGCTTGTCATCGCGGAAGGCACTGGCATTGGCCGTCGTCACATCCTCGGCGGGCGCCGCATCCACTTCCATGAAATCGAGTTCGCGCGCCGCGGCGACGATCCTGGCATCGCCAGGCGTTCTGGCGGCGACGACAACGATGCCATGGCCGGGGGCATTGTCCCATCTCGGATCGTCGGGGGCGGCGATCGGTTCCAGCCGGTAGATGTTGAGCATTTCATCGCCGGCATCGGGCGAGGCGTCCGCCGCCGCATCCTGGATCTGCGCCTGGCTTTCGACCGATTTTCCAAAGGTGGTCGGGCTGGTCGCGTTGTTGATCTCTTCCTTGCCGGTCCTCGAGACGTTCGACATGTCGCTCTCCATTGTCAGGACGGAAACGACGGCCGGCGGAGAACGGTTCCAGCCTGCGCGAAAAACGGCAAAGCCGGCTTCGTACAGGGCTTTGGGTTTATGCAGCTATTAAGTTCATTTTGAATAACAAACCATGATAAGCTCTACCGGGGATGGCCCATACCATTTTCCAAGTTGAGCACTAAATTACCAGTCTTCGAAGAGGGGGATTTTCGTGAGCAACCAAACCAGCGAATTCGCGCGTGACAACGCTGCGGTAGAGAGCCTCAATGGGCACGATCACAAAACCATGGCGTTCGATGACGCCAGCGCTCTTCTCGAGGTTCTGGTCGCGGTCAGGCGCGGTGATTTCTCCGTGCGGATGCGCTCTGATCTCACCGGCGTCACCGGCAAGATCGCCGACGCCCTCAACGACATTATTGCCGCCAACCAGCGCATGGCCCAGCAGCTCGAACATGTCGGCCAGGTCGTCGGCCGCGACGGGCGAACGAGCACACGGGTGCGCTTCGGCCTTTCCGATGGGTCCTGGTCCGAGATGGAAGGATCGATCAACGGCCTGATCGACGATCTCCTGTGGCCGACGACGGCGGTGACGCGCACGATCACCGCGGTCGCCAAGGGTGACCTGCTGCAGACCGTGCCGCTCGACGTCGACGGCCGGCCGCTCAAGGGCGAATTCTTGCGCTCGGCCGATATCGTCAACACGATGATCAAGCAGCTGAGCGTCTTCACCTCGGAGGTGACGCGCGTCGCCCGCGAGGTCGGCACCGACGGAAAACTCGGCGGCCAGGCGCAGGTGTCCGAGGTGACCGGCGTCTGGAAGGACTTGACCGAAAGCGTGAACTCGATGGCGTCGAACCTGACGGCGCAGGTGCGCAACATCGCCGAAGTGACGATCGCCGTTGCCAACGGCGACCTTTCCAAGAAGATCACCGTCGACGTGCGCGGCGAAATCCTGCAGCTGAAGGAAGCGATCAACACCATGGTCGACCAGCTGCGCTCCTTCGCTTCGGAAGTGACGCGCGTGGCCCGCGAGGTCGGCACCGAAGGCAAGCTTGGCGGCCAGGCGCTGGTGCCGGGCGTCGCCGGCACCTGGAAGGATCTGACCGATAGCGTCAATGCCATGTGCGGCAATCTGACGGCCCAGGTGCGCAACATCGCCCAGGTGACGACGGCCGTGGCGCGCGGCGACCTGTCGCGCAAGATCACCGTCGACGTCTCGGGCGAAATCCTGGAGCTCAAGGAAACCATCAACACCATGGTCGATCAGCTCAACGGCTTCGCCGGTGAGGTGACGCGCGTCGCCCGCGAGGTCGGTACCGAAGGGCGGCTCGGCGGTCAGGCGCAGGTGCCAGGCGTCGCCGGCACCTGGAAGGACCTGACCGACAACGTCAATTCGATGGCCTCGAACCTGACGGCGCAGGTGCGCAACATCGCCGAAGTCTCGACCGCCATCGCCAATGGCGACCTGTCGAAGAAGATCACTGTTTCGGTCTCGGGCGAAATCCTCGAGCTGAAGGAAACCATCAATACGATGGTCGACCAGCTGAACGCCTTTGCTTCGGAAGTGACGCGCGTCGCCCGCGAAGTCGGCACGGAAGGCCGGCTCGGCGGCCAGGCCAATGTGCGCGGCGTCGCCGGCACCTGGAAGGACCTGACCGAAAACGTCAACTCGATGGCCGGCAACCTGACGGCGCAGGTGCGCAACATCGCCGAGGTTTCGACCGCGATCGCCAATGGCGACCTGTCGAAGAAGATCACCGTCCCGGTTTCGGGCGAAATCCTGGAACTGAAGGAAACCATCAACACGATGGTCGACCAGTTGAACGGTTTTGCCGGCGAGGTGACGCGCGTCGCCCGTGAAGTCGGCACGGAAGGCCGGCTCGGCGGCCAGGCCAATGTGCGCGGTGTCGCCGGCACCTGGAAGGACCTGACCGACAGCGTCAATTCCATGGCCTCCAACTTGACCGGCCAGGTGCGTAACATCGCCGAAGTCGCGACCGCGGTCGCCCAGGGCGATCTGTCGAAGAAGATCACCGTCCCGGTTTCGGGCGAAATCCTGGAGCTGAAGGAGACCATCAATACGATGGTCGATCAGCTGAACGGTTTTGCCGGCGAGGTGACGCGCGTCGCCCGCGAGGTCGGCACCGAGGGGCGGCTCGGCGGCCAGGCCAATGTGCTCGGCGTCGCCGGCACCTGGAAGGACCTGACCGACAGCGTCAACTCGATGGCGGGCAATCTGACGGCGCAGGTGCGCAACATCGCCGAAGTCTCGACCGCCATCGCCAATGGCGACCTGTCGAAGAAGATCACAGTGTCGGTCTCGGGCGAAATCCTCGAGCTCAAGGAAACGCTGAACACCATGGTGGATCAGCTGAACCGCTTCGCATCGGAAGTGACGCGCGTCGCCCGCGAAGTCGGTACCGAAGGCAAGCTCGGCGGCCAGGCGCAGGTGCCGGGTGTCGCTGGCACCTGGAAGGATCTGACCGAAAACGTCAATTCCATGGCTTCCAACCTGACCGGCCAGGTTCGCAACATTGCCGAAGTGACGACAGCCGTGGCGCGCGGCGACCTGTCGCGCAAGATCACCGTCGACGTGAAGGGGGAAATCCTCGAACTGAAGAACACCATCAACACGATGGTCGATCAGCTCAACGCCTTCGCCGGTGAAGTCACCCGTGTGGCCCGCGAAGTCGGCACCGAAGGCAAGCTTGGCGGTCAGGCGCAGGTCTCCGGTGTGGCCGGCACCTGGAAGGATCTGACCGACAGCGTCAACTCGATGGCCGGCAACCTGACGGCACAGGTGCGCAACATCGCCGAGGTGGCGACCGCGATCGCCAATGGCGACTTGTCGCGCAAGATCACCGTCGACGTGCGCGGCGAAATCCTGCTGCTGAAGGACACGCTGAATACCATGGTCGACCAGCTGCGTTCCTTCGCCGGCGAAGTGACGCGTGTGGCCCGTGAAGTCGGCACCGATGGCCGCCTTGGCGGCCAGGCCGTCGTTCCCGGCGTCGCCGGTACGTGGAAGGACCTGACCGACAACGTCAACCTGCTCGCCGCCAATCTGACGACCCAGGTTCGAAACATCGCCGAGGTGACGACGGCCGTGGCGCGCGGCGACCTGTCGCGCAAGATCACCGTCGACGTGAAGGGTGAAATCCTCGAGCTGAAGAACACCATCAACACGATGGTGGACCAGCTGAACGCTTTCGCCGGCGAAGTGACGCGCGTTGCCCGCGAAGTCGGCACCGAGGGCAAGCTCGGCGGCCAGGCGCAGGTGCCGGGTGTTGCCGGCACCTGGAAGGACCTGACTGATACCGTCAACGTCATGGCCGCCAACCTGACCGAGCAGGTGCGCGGTATCGTCAAGGTGGTGACGGCGGTGGCGAACGGCGACTTGAAGCAGAACCTCACCGTCGCCTCCAAGGGCGAAGTCGCGGCCCTTGCCGAAACCATCAACAACATGACCAACACGCTTGCCACCTTCGCCGACCAGGTGACCACGGTGGCGCGCGAAGTGGGCGTCGAGGGCCGCCTCGGCGGCCAGGCGAACGTGCCGGGCACGGCCGGCACCTGGAAGGATCTGACGGGCAACGTCAACTTGCTCGCCGCCAACCTGACGACACAGGTGCGCGCCATCGCCGAAGTGGCGACCGCCGTCACCAAGGGTGACCTGACACGCTCGATCAAGGTCGATGCGCGCGGCGAAGTGGCCGAGCTCAAGGACAACATCAACACGATGATCGACAACCTGCGTCTCACGACCGAGCGCAACACCGAGCAGGACTGGCTGAAGACCAACCTCGCGCGCTTCACCAACATGCTGCAGGGGCAGCGCGACCTGACGCTGGTCGGCAAGATGCTGCTGTCGGAGCTGGCGCCGCTGGTCGGCGCCCATCAAGGCGTCATCTACCAGGTGGATGCCGACGAGAGCCAACCGTTCCTGTCGCTGCTGTCGGTCTATGCGCAAGGGGGCGAGGCAGCGCATCCGCCGCGGCTCGACCTCGGCCAGGGCCTCGTTGGCCAGTGCGCGAGCGATGCCCGCCGCATCCTGGTCACCGATCTGCCCGATAATGTCGTACCGATCAGCTCCGGCGTGTTCACCACCCTGCCGAGGAGCGCGATCGTGCTGCCGGTGCATTTCGAGGGGCAGGTGAAGGCAGTGATCGAGCTGGCCTCCGCCGGCGAATTCACCGAGCTGCAGCTCTCTTTCCTCGACCAGTTGACGACCTCGATCGGCATCGTTCTCAACTCGATCGAAGCGACCATGCAGACCGAAGGCCTGCTGAAGCAATCCCAGCAGCTCGCCGCCGAGCTGCAAACGCAGCAGCGCGAGCTGCAGCAGACCAACGAACAGCTCGGGCAGAAGGCGCAGCAGCTGGAGGAACGCAACGTCGAGGTCGAGGCGAAGAACCAGGAGATCGAGCAGGCGCGGCGCGCGCTGGAAGAAAAGGCGACCGAACTGGCGCTGACTTCGAAATACAAATCCGAATTCCTCGCCAACATGTCGCATGAGCTGCGCACGCCGCTGAACTCCATCCTCATCCTCGGCCAGCAGCTCGGAGAAAACCCCGACGGCAACCTGTCGGGCAAGCAGGTCGAGTTCGCAAAGACGATCCACGGCGCCGGCACCGATCTGCTCAACCTCATCAGCGATATTCTCGATCTCTCCAAGATCGAGTCCGGAACGGTCTCGGTCGATGCCGAGGAGATCTTCGTCAACAATCTGCTCGAAGTGATGGCGCGACCGTTCCGGCACGAAGCGGAAACGCGGAACCTGTCCTTCGCGGTCGAGGTCGGCGCCGACGTCACAAAGAGCATTATCACCGACTCGAAGCGGCTCCAGCAGATCCTCAAGAACCTGTTGTCGAACGCCTTCAAGTTCACCGCGCAGGGCGGCGTGACACTTCGCGTCGCATCGGCGACGAGCGGCTGGTCGTCGGATCACCCCTCGCTCCGGCACGCGCCGTCGGTGATCGCCTTTGAAGTCGTCGATACCGGCATCGGTATCCCGCCGGAAAAACAGCGTATCATCTTCGAGGCATTCCAGCAGGCGGACGCCTCGACGAGCCGCAAATATGGCGGCACCGGCCTCGGGCTGGCGATCAGCCGCGAACTGGCAAACCTGCTCGGCGGCGAGATCCAGCTGCGCAGCACGCCCGGCGTCGGCAGCACCTTCGTCCTCTACCTGCCGCTGACCTATGTCGGCGCCGGTGCGGTTGCACCCAGGCCGGTTTCGCCGCCGGCGAATGTCGTGGAATTCGCCGAGGCGGCGGCAAGCCGCCGCGCCGAGAAGCCCACCGAACATGTCGCAGACGATCGACACCGGATCGCGACGGGTGACTCGGTGCTGCTGGTCGTCGAGGACGACGCGCATTACGCCCGCGTCCTGGTCGATCTCGCCCGCGACAATGGTTTCAAGGTGCTGGTGGCGATGCGCGGCAGCGACGCGCTGACGCTCGCGCAGGATTACAAGCCATCGGCGATCTCGCTCGATATCTTCCTGCCCGATATGCTCGGCTGGACGGTGCTGAGCCAGCTCAAGCAGAACCCGCAGACGCGGCATATTCCGGTGCAGATCATCAGTCTGGACGAGGATCGGCAGCATGGGCTTACGCGCGGGGCTTTCGCCTTCATGAGCAAGCCGACGACACCGGAAGGTCTCGGCAAGGCGCTGTCGCGCCTGAAGGCCTATGCCGAGCCGCGCCGCAAGCAGTTGCTGCTCGTGGAGGACGACGAGGCGGAGCGCTTGAGCGTCACTGCGCTGCTCGGACATGACGACATCGACATCACCAGCGTCGGCTCGGGATCCGAGGCGCTTGCCGCTTTGCGGCGCAATTCCGCCGACTGCGTGGTGCTCGATCTTTCTCTTCCCGACATGTCGGGCTTCGACGTGCTGGAGCAGATACGCGACGATGCCGAGATCGGCGAGGTGCCGGTGGTCGTCTTCACCGGCAGGGAGCTCTCCGCGGAGGAGGATGCGACGCTCCACAGCATGGCCCGCAGCGTCGTGGTCAAGGGTGTGGAGTCCCCCGAGCGGCTTCTCGACGAGACGGCGTTGTTCCTGCACCGGGTGGTCGCCGATCTTCCGGCGGCAAAGCAGGCGACATTGCAGGAACTGCACAGCTCGGACGAGGATCTCGTCGGCGAGACCGTGCTGCTCGTCGATGACGACGCCCGCAACATCTTCGCCCTCAGCAGCGTGCTGGAGCGCCGCGGCATGAGGGTGCTGACGGCGACGACCGGCAGCGAAGCCATTGACGTCATCAACAACGAACCCTCCGTTGCGATCGTGCTGATGGACATCATGATGCCCGGGATGGACGGCTATGAGACGATGCAGGTCATCCGCTCGGAGCCCCGCTTCCGGCGGTTGCCGATCCTGGCGCTGACGGCCAAGGCGATGAAGGGTGACAGGGAGAAATGCCTGGAGGCGGGTGCGTCGGATTACTTGGCGAAGCCCGTCAACACCGAGCAGCTCCTGTCGGCACTGCGCATGTGGCTGCACCGCTGAGGATCCGGCCATGAACCCCGTCAACATCCTCCTCGTCGACGACCAGCCCGCGAAGCTCCTGAGCTACGAAGTCATTCTCGAAGAGCTCGAGGAAAACCTCATCAAGGCGCAATCGGCCCGCGAAGCCTTCGAGCACCTGCTGCGCACCGAAATCGCCGTGATCCTCGTGGACGTCTGCATGCCTGAACAGGACGGCTTCGAGCTCGTCAGCATGATCCGGCAGCATCCGCGCTATCAGAATACGCCGATCATCTTCGTCTCCGCCGTTATGCTGGCCGAGCCGGACCGGCTGCGCGGCTATGCGGTCGGCGCCGTCGACTACGTCTCCGTCCCGATCGTGCCCGAGGTGCTGAGGGCCAAGGTCAGGGTCTTCGCCGATCTCTACAGGAAGACGCGGGAACTCGAACGCCTGAATGCCGAGCTGGAGGCGAGGGTGCACCAGCGCACCGCCGAGCTCGAAACATCGGCGGCGCAGTTGCGTCAACTGAATGAGGAACTCGAGCACCGGATCGATCAGCGGACGCGCGAGCGCGAGGAGGCGCTGGCGCAGCTCTTCGAAGCGCAGAAGCTCGACACGATCGGCCATTTGACCGGCGGCGTGGCGCACGACTTCAACAATCTTCTCATGGCGGTGCTCGGCAGCCTCAGCCTGCTGAAGAAGCGGCTGCCGGCCGATGAACGCAGCGAACGCCTGGTGACGAACGCGATCCAGGCGGCCGAGCGCGGCACGGCGCTCACCCAGCGCCTGCTCGCCTTCGCCCGCCGGCAGGAGCTGAAGCCGCAGGCGGTCGACTTCCTCAGGCTGTTCGAAAACGTCGAGGATCTGCTCGCTAAGGCTGTGGGGCCGCGCGTCGAGATTCGAAAGCGCATCCCGGCGGATTTGGAGCCGCTGCTGGTGGACAGCAACCAGCTGGAGCTGGCGCTGCTCAACCTCTTCGTCAATGCGCGCGATGCGCTCGAAAGCGGCGGCGCGGTGACGGTCGCCGCGGCGGCGGAAGAAGCACGGCCGACCGGCCTTGCGGGCGGGAATTACATCAAGATATCGGTCTCGGACGATGGCGAGGGGATGGACGAGGCGACGGTTCTGCGTGCTGCCGAGCCATTTTTCACCACCAAGGGGATCGGCAAGGGCACCGGCCTCGGCCTGTCGATGGTGCACGGCCTGGCAGCGCAATCGGGCGGCTCGATCCAGATTTCGAGCGCGAGAGGCAAGGGCACTACCGTCTCCCTCTGGCTGCCCGTCGCCGAGAGCTTCACCAAGGCGCAGCCGGCGATCGTGCCGGCGGCCGCGGAACCCGTGAAGCCGGTGTCGCGATCGCTTGCCATTCTTGTCGTCGACGACGATGCGCTCGTCAGGACCGGAACCGTGGCGATGCTGGAGGACCTCGGACACCTGCCGCGGGAAGCGGCTTCCGCTTCCCAGGCTCTGGAATTCTTCGCCGGGGGGCAGGAGTGCGATCTCGTTATCACCGATCACGCCATGCCGGGCATGACCGGCGCAGAGCTCGCGCGTCACCTTCGTGCAGCCTTCCCCAACCTGCCCGTGATCCTCGCTTCCGGCTATGTCGAGCTTACCGAGGACCAGGGGCTCGGCCGGATGCTCAGGATGACGAAGCCGTTCACGCAAGAGCAGCTTCAGGCGGCCATGGACGAAGCGCTCCGGGACAAGGTCGCGGCGGCGTGATGGAGAAGTGAGTGACAGGCGGATCATATTTGATAGGCGGGCGGCGCGCGCGATTCTGATTAGTTCAGAAGCTGCTAGCTTTCCTCGCTTTCAAACCGCTGGCCGGCGTAGAGGATACGGATGATAACGACCTCGGTGGGCTCGACAACGAACGCTACGCTTACCCGGCGCTCAAAGCCGACTATACGCAAGCCTGGGCGAACATGATCACGGAGGCTGCCACGTTCGGGATACATCTCGAACCCACCCACGAAGGTCCTGATGCGGGCCACGTAATCGCGGGCGACGGCGGCAGACGCGGATTTCCTACGAACGAAACCATAAATACGCGCCAAATCCAGTTCCGCCTCATCGGTCAGGCGGATATGATAGTGCTTCATCAATCCTCTTCCCGATCGATCTCGTCCATGCGCGCTTCAAGGCGCCTCCAGACCTCATCGAGGGGTTTAGCTTTAGTGGGATCGGCCTTATACGCGTCATAGGTGGCCGCAACTTCCGTTCGAAGCCAATGCTCGACAGCGTTTTCGCGTTCTTGCAAAGCTCTCAGACCTTCGCGAATGACTTCGCTCTCTGAGGCGTAATCGCCGTTGGATACTCGCTGCTTAACCAGCTTCGCCATTTCCACGGGCAACGTGATGCTCATCTGCTGCGTCGAACGCATCGATTGCACTCCTATCTATCTGCATATTAATAGCACATGATGGGATGGAATCCTACTCTTTCCCAGCCAAAACAGGTGACGGCCGCAGGCTTCCCCACATCCGGCTTGCAGACGAAACTTTTTGTTCCCGCGACAGTTACCCAGATCCCGTCCATTCATCAAAGGCTCTCCCTTGACCAAAATGATGTTCGGCCCCGCATTCAGCGAAGACGGCGTTCTGTTCCGCCTCTGGGCTCCTCTGCATGAAAGCGTATCGTTGAGGATCGAAGGCGCGGATCCCCGTCCGATGCAGGCGGACGACGATGGCTGGCATCGCTGCGTGGTCGCGGAAGCCGGCGTCGGCACGCGCTACCGTTTCGTGCTGCCGGATGGTCTCGAGGTCCCCGATCCCGCCTCGCGGTTCCAGCCTGAGGATGCGCATGGCCCGAGCGAAGTGGTCGATCTTTCCACCTACCGCTGGAAAACCAGCGAATGGACCGGCCGGCCTTGGGAAGAGATGATCATTTACGAAATGCATATCGGCTGCTTCACAGCGCAGGGAACTTTCAAGGCCGCGATCGACCGGTTCGACCATCTGCAGGCACTGGGCGTGACGGCGCTGCAGATCATGCCGCTCAGTGAATTCCCGGGCCGCTATAGCTGGGGCTATGACGGCGTGCTTCCCTATGCGCCCGACAGCAGCTACGGCCGGCCGGACGATCTCATGGCGCTGGTGGACGCCGCACACGAGCGCGGCATCTCGGTCTTCCTCGACGCGGTCTATAATCACTTCGGCCCGGACGGGAACTATATCCCGTCCTACGCGCCGCTCTTTACCGATCATCACAAGACGCCCTGGGGCCACGGCGTCAATTACGATGGCGACGGGTCGGAGATGATCCGCGAATTCATCATCGAGAACGCCATCTACTGGATTAGCGAGTTCAGGCTCGATGGTTTTCGCTTCGATGCCGTCCACGCGATCAAGGACGACAGCAGGGAGCATCTTCTGCATGCGCTCGCCCGTCGTGTCAGGGCAGCGGCTGGCGACCGGCAGGTTCACCTGATCGTTGAGAACGAGGAGAACGACAGCGACCTGCTGCAGCGCGATGAGAGCGGCGCGGTGCGGCTGTTCACCGCGCAATGGAACGACGACCTGCACCATGTGCTGCATATCGCTGCGACCGGCGAGACCTTCGGCTATTATGCCGACTACGCCGGTGATGCCGATAAGCTCGGCCGCGCGCTGGCGGAAGGTTTCGTGTTTCAGGGCGAGCATATGCCCTATCGCGGTGGGAGCCGGGGCAGGCCGAGCGGCCACCTGCCGCCGACCGCCTTCGTGTCCTTCATTCAGAACCATGACCAGATCGGCAACCGGGCGCTCGGCGACCGCATCATGGCCGCGAGCCCGGCCGATGCCATCAAGGCCGTCACATCAATCTACCTGCTGGCGCCCGAGATCCCGATGCTGTTCATGGGCGAGGAATGGGGTGCCAAAGAGCCCTTTCCGTTTTTCTGCGATTTCGACGAGGATCTGAACGACAAAGTCCGCAAAGGCCGGCGCCAGGAACTGTCACGCCTGCCGGGCTTCGATGCCGACGAGCTTCTCGACCCGACGGCGCCGTCGACCTTCGCTGCCGCCAAGCTCGACTGGTCGAAACGCGCCTCCTCGGAGACCCTCAATTTCTACAGGACGCTTCTCGATCTGCGACGTCGAAGAATCATTCCCTTGCTGAAAGGGGGCGCCGGACATGCGGCTTACCGGTCGGCCGGCACTGCAGTGGCGGTGGATTGGACGTTTGCCGACAACCGGCGCCTTCACCTCACCGCCAATCTCAGTGACGAGGCCGCGACGCTCGGCCCTCAGCATGAGGACGGCGAGACGATCTTCCGTCTCGGCCGCAATGACGATGGCGATCTTGCGTCTTGGACCGTGATCTGGAGCATCAGCAAAGCGTAAGGGGGCTGAGATGAAGGCGATCGAACCATGAGGCCCTGGGAGATCGAAAGGCTCGCCCGCCGGCACGGCATCAGCCCGACAAGGCCCAGTCCCGACAATCGGGAAGTGGCGATCTCCAGCGACACCAAGCGCAAGCTACTTTCGGCACTGAAGGTCGACTTGTCGGCAGCGGCTGATCGCGAGACGGCCGGGACGCGCCAGCAGCCGAAGCCGACGTTCAAGCAGATCCCAAGGTCATACCTCCCGGATTTTCTGTCCGGCACGCGCGTCTGGGGCATCAGCCTGCAGCTTTACGAGCTTCGTTCGGCGCGCAACTGGGGCATTGGGGACTTCGAGGATCTGTCCGTCATGACAGATCTGGCGGGATCGCTTGGCGCCGATTTCATCGGTCTCAACCCGCTTCACGCGCCCTTTCTCGCCGATCCCGAGCGCTGCAGCCCCTATGAGCCCTCGAGCCGCCAGCATCTCAACCCGCTCCAGATTGCCGTCGACCGGGTGCCGGGCTTTACCGGCAATGCCGACCTCGAGCGGCAATTGCAACGCCTTCGCCGAACCGAACTCGTGGATTACGCCGGCGTCGCACGAACCAAGCTTCAAGCGCTGCGGGATCTCTGGCCGGAGTGGCGGGCGCGAGCGGCGACCGACAAGGCCTATGATCCACGGGATTTCGACGCCTTCGTCGCGCAAGGCGGCGACAGCCTGCGGCGGCACGCTCTTTTCGAATGCCTGTCGCTTTCCATGGCGGCTCGTGGCGCAGGCGCCGGCTGGCAGAAATGGCCGTCCGATTTACAGCGCCGCGACAGCGCTGCCGTCGCCGAATTCGAGCGCGAACATGAAGACGATGTGCGTTTCCATATGTGGCTGCAATGGCTCGCCCACCGGCAACTGATGCAAGCGGCCGCGCGGGCGCTGAAGGCCGGCATGCGGATCGGGCTCTATCTCGATCTTGCCGTCGGCGAGGCAGTCGACGGCTCAGCGACATGGAGCGAGCCGGATGTCTATATTTCCGAGGCCACCGTCGGCAGTCCTCCCGATCCCTTCGCCGTCGACGGGCAGGACTGGCATCTTGCCGGCTATCTGCCTTCCATGATCGCATCGGGGAAAACGTCTCCCTTTCGTCGTATGGTGAGCTCTGCCATGCGCTATGCGGGCGCCATCCGCATCGACCATGTCCCGGCGCTTCGCCGCCTCTTTCTGGTGCCGCTCGGCGCCAGCCCGGAGGGCGGGGGCTATGTCCGCTATCCCCAGGATCGACTCCTGCAGATCCTTGCCGAGACGTCCGCCGAGCATCGATGCCTCGTCATCGGCGAAGCCTTGGGGATGATCCCTGAAGACCTGCCGGATGATCTGGCGGCGGCCCGAATTCTCTCTTATCGGATCCTTTCCTATGAACAGGACGACGACGGCTTCAAGCCGGCGGCAGCCTATCCCATTCTTGCCTTGGCGTGCATTTCGACGCACGATCATCAGACCCTGGCCGGCTGGTGGCGCGGCGCCGACATTCAGGACCGGCGCGAGCACGGCATCGTGCCGCCGGATCTCACCAAAAAGCATCTCGAACACCGCAAGCGCGAGCGGCGACGCCTGAAGGCGGCGCTCAGGGCCGCCGGTTTCGGCCTGCCGCAGCGTCTTGACGCAAGGGCAAGTCGGGAGGCGCTGAGGCAGCTGACTGTCAGCGCCTATCGCTTCATCGCCAGAACCCCATCCCTTCTCGTTGCGGTTCGCCTTGCCGATCTCACGGATGAGAAAAACCCGACCAATATTCCCGGCACCAGTGGCAGCTATCCGAATTGGAAGCCGAAGCTGTCGGTTTCGCTCGAGGACATGATGTCGAGCCCGCTCGTCAAGCGCGTAACGGAGGCGATGCGCAAGGAAAGGCCGCAAAATCAAGTGGCAAGGGAACGAATAGGACGCCGGCGGATTCTGAATAGATAGGGAAAAGGATCGCCGAGATGGTTTCCAAGAAACAACTGGTCGAAGTCGCGGTGGATACCGAAGAAGGGCGTGTCCCTCTCGGCATCATGAATGCCCGGCAGGCGCTCGCGCTTCCCGATGATCTCGATGTCGAAATATCGCATCCCGATCACGAGCCGGGCAATACCGACCGCTTCATCCAGAAGCACGAGTTGCGACGGCATCTCGACGTCAGCAGCAAGGGCGCGGGCAAGCCGGTGAAGACCAGAGCAGAAGACGCCGCGATGGCAAGCGGCGGCGGTGGCGGCGCGCATGATCGCCACCATGGCCACGACCCGCGGCGGAGGTGAGGGGCAGACTGGCGGCGGACTGACCAGTCGAAGGGATGAGGTCCGTCGTTTCATAGGATCAACATGATGGAAGACAGACCATGACGACCGCATTCATCCTTGTTGCATTGGCTCTCATCGTCATCTACGCCGGCCCGACACTGCTGTTTATCTGCGTCGGTTATGCCGACTACATGCTGGAGCGGCGCAGACACTTGTTGGCTTTGAAGCACGCGGTAAGGCGCCGCAGCGACGAGCTTTAGGCGTCCGGCAATATCATTGAGGCGCGAGCGCGAGGCAGGCTGCGCGGTGTGGCGACATGCGCTGTCAATCGATCATCAAAACAGGTTTCATGGCGGGACCGCGAGGTCGGAACGTTGATTTTGGGAGATGTGAAAATGCCGCGGCGCAAGAACAGTGAGACGACTACCCTCGATACCCGCGGAGCCAAGCTCGGCGAACCGGTGCCGAAAGCCATTATCGATACCAACACCGCATCCGTCGGCATCCCCCGGCAGCCCGAGGAGGACCTGCGCGTGGAATTGAGCACATTGCGGAAACAGATCGACATGCTCCAGCAGCAGGTGCTGGAGGCCGGGCGAGCGGCGAAGGACAGTGCTGGAAAAGCGATCCATCAGACCGAGGCCGTGGTCAAACATCATCCGCTTGCAACGGTTATGCTCGTGGCTGCTGTCGCGGGTGTGTTTGCCTTTGCCTCACATCACGTCTCCTCGCCGCGTCGCGAGCCATCCGCCTTGCGAGACGTCAGGGACTTCTACGAGAGGATGGGCCAGCTGATCTGACAAGATTTCAGGATTGTCAGCACCCCGATTTTGCCCGAGGCTCTGTCACGCAACAAGGGAAAACCGGATGCTCGACATCATTATACGCAGCGCTCTCGCTATCGTCGGGCGGACGGAACGCTTGATCGAAGCGGCGAGGCGGCTGCTTGACGGAGATGACCTCGACGAGGCGGAGGTGTATGAACTCGATCGTGAGATCGAACGGTTGAGGGACGTGATTTTTGGGATGGACGAGGCGGTCCGGTCGCTCGCACTCACCGTCGAATGCTGGCCGCAGGCCGCTCACGCCCATGCGTTAGAGAAAACATTGCACTGACCGCGTGACTTTAGCAGCACATCGTGATTTCCTAAGTTGCTGTTATAAAACAGGTTTTTCAACGCGAATCGGCATGTCACGCCGATGTCACGCGACCGTGGAGGCAATATGTGCTTGATTGGGGCGTTCGGCGCTGCCGATTTCCAGGCCGGATGCGCTTGGAACGCGGAAAATGAGGGGCAGGGGCGCTATTATCGTTGGGGCATGGGCGATGACTTTGGAGACCTCCGGGCCGATATCCGAGCCCGACGAATTCATATTTCCGGTTCACACCCGGACGATCGCGCAGATACGCTATGATATTCGTGGCCAGGTCATGACGGTCGTCTATCATGATGGCCGCTCGCGCACTACGACCGGCATACAGGGCTCGGCGATGCTGAGAATTCTCGCCCAGCGTCCGCTGGAGCGTTCCCCGTTTCTGTTGCGAACGGTCATCTGACAGAAAATCGGCGCATCCGCAGCTAAATCGTCCTCATGGTGCATCCATTTCCCGGGAGCTGCGTTCATCCTCGATAGCCAGTCTATGGAGGGAAGACGATGACCTTTCCACGGCCGAAAGCCGAAGCTCCCGCTCAGCGCTTCCAAGAAGCGAGCGCTGCTGCACGCGACGCTTTGGAAAAGCTGATTGCCGCCGCCAACGAAGCCGGATGGGGGACCGAGGAAATATCGGTCGCATTCCTCGAGGCCGCGCGGTTTTTGAACGAGGCCAACAGAAAAGATCCCGATCCTGCCGACGATCCGATCATCAGCGAGGTGCCAGGCAAGCGGGAGCAAATTGGACACGGCGAGCTTTTTGATTAAGGCATGTCGCACAAAACTGTGCAGCGGTTTGCGGCAGCGACATGCGTAGGCCCGCAGGGCCAGGTCGGCGAGTGGGATCAATTTGAGCCATCGGGCGTTCTGCGGTGAGGAAACACGGGAGACGCATCATGTTCAAGAACGAATCCGGCACTGGCGCCGACAACAGGCTCGACGACGCCGGCATCCCGCTCGCAAATAAAGAAGAGGCGGACATCAATCCTGACCTCATCAGGCGCGAGGGTTTCGCGAGCGAGGCCGAATACCGCGCCTATCTCGCCACGCTTGGCGGGGAGATTCCGTTCGACGCCTATGTGGCGGAAACCGTCGAGACCTCCGAAGGACATGCTCTGGAAGGCCATCTCAGGGAGTTGCGGGAAGAGCTCGAAAACCTCCAGGCCCGTCTGCAGGTGATCCGGCGGCAGGCCGCGACCGTCTTGACCGAAAATGCTCGCTGGGCCGATGCCAGCGCCCATGCCCAACTCGGTGACCGGCCATGGCTCAAGCTGGCGGGCGCGATGGCGGCAGCCTTCGTCGTCACCAGGGGGCTCCGGCGTTTGCCTCTCGGGACTGTGGCAACCGCGGCGCTGCCGCTGGCCGCCGCCGCGATCAACCGGAAGCTTGCCTGAGATTGATGTGCGAAGGCCAGAGCATGATGCCGAAAAATGTGAGCGGTTTTCGGACGACATCATGCTCTAATTCTTTAATTTAGAACAGGATTCAGATTTTAGGCCGACCGGGCCTAAAATCATCCTGTTCTAGGCTGGAATGAGCGCCATCTTCTCGCCGAAGTGTTCGCGCCATCTTACGGTCTGGAAGGGAGATGAACATGGCTGGACATGACGACCGCTATATCGAGATCACGACGCGTCTTCGCTCGATGCGGTCGTTCTGCGACTTCCTCTCGCAGGGCGGTACCGTCCGCGTCGCCTTGTCGGACGGCGAGCCCTTTAAGGACGTCACCGCCGTTCTGCTGGAACGGAATCGCCGGGAGGCAGAAGCGCTCGCCCGCACCCGCAGGCAGCTTTATCCCGATCTCGCAGACGAAGATGTGACGCCGCCGCTCTACAGCCGTCACTGACTCCTCAGGCAGCGGCCACGCCACGCCTGTCCGTTTCTTCCAGCTGGAACTGGTCGATCAGCTGCAGAAGCGTCCGCGTCTCGTCGGCCAGCTCCTTCGTCGCCGCGCTCGTTTCCTCGACCATGGCCGCGTTCTGCTGCGTCATCTGGTCCATCCGGTTGACGGAGGAATTTACCTCGTGCAGCGCGTTGTACTGCTCTCGGCTCGAGCGGGCGATGACATCCATCTGCTCGGATGCAGTAACCACTTTTGCGGAAATGCTTTCGAGGACTTCGCTGGTTTCGCGCACGACCCGCGCCCCGTTGGTAATCTCCGCGCGCGAGCGTCCGATGAGCTGCTTGATCCGCTGACCGGCCTCGGCGGAGCGCTGGGCGAGATCGCGGACTTCCTGGGCGACGACCGCAAAGCCTTTGCCGGCTTCACCGGCGCGGGCCGCTTCGATGCCGGCATTGAGCGCGAGCAGGTTCGTTTGAAAGGCGATGTCGTCGATGACGCCGATGATCTGCACGATCTCGTCCGAAGCGGCTTCGATCTTGCTCATCGCCTCGATGGCGCTGGCGACGACACCGGATGAGGAATCCGCCGTCTTCTTGGTGTCGGTGATGATCTCGCGGGCATCGTCGGCGCAGGCTGCCGACGAGCGAACCGTGGTGGTGATCTCCTCGATAGCCGCGGCGATTTCCTCGAGCGCGACGGCCTGCTGCTCGGTGCGCTTGGCGAGGTTGCTCGCCGACAGATCCATCTGGCCGGCATTGCCTTCGATCATGCGGGTGTTGGTGCGGATCTGGTCGATCGTTGCCTGCAGGCGCAGCAGCGACGCATTGAAATCATCGCGGAGCTGCTCCAACCGGCCGAAGAAAGGCGTGGCGATCGTCTGCGAAATATCGCCGCGCGCCAGGCGTCCGAGACCCTCGGCAAGCGCCGTCACGGCAAAATCGATCTGCTGTTCGACCGCACGCTTTTCCTCGTCGTTGCGATGCCGTTCCTCCTCGGCCTTTGTTCGCTCGATCTCGCTGCGCTCCTCGATTTCGACCTTGGCGATGGCGTTGTTCTTGAAGACGCCGAGCGCGCGGGCCATGTCGCCGATTTCATCGGCCCGGCTTTCGCCGACGATCGCCGTTTCGAGCTTGCCGTCGGCGAGCCGCCGCATGGCCGAGGTGATCTGGGTGATCGGACCTTTGAGCGTCACAGTCAGCCCGACGCCGGCGAGGATAGCGATCACCACGCCGAGGATCGTCGTTCCCAGCGACATGGAATTGGCTTCGGTGCGTTCTGCGGCCGCGTTCTGCCGCTGCATTTCGGCGAAAGCCGTCAGCTGCGACCACATGCCGTCCACATCGGCGGCGGCGGCGCGGAATTCGTCCTGGCGCTGCGCGCTGATGCGGACGAGATCGCTGGCGGCCTTCTGCATCTTATCCAGCGCCGGCAGGAGCTTCGGTTTGAGATTGTCGAATTGGGTAACGCCGCCGGCATTGGAAATCAGCATGTCCAGCCCTTTTCTGACAGCGGTGATTTCTTGCGAAAGCCGCTGGAGATTGGCGTCCGTCGGGGCCAGCGTCAGCTTCGCCAGGACGATCTGGATCACATAGGCCGAGGTCGTCAGCTTCTGGCCGTCTCTCTGGCTGGTCTTGGCGCGCTCGACCGTCTTGGCCGTTTCAGCCGCCTTATCCGTCACGGTCTTCAACCGCCGCGTGGCGATGACCTGCAATTCGGGCAGCCTGCCGACGATCTGGGCCGTTGCATCCCGAAGGCCGACTGCGCGCTCCTCGGTCTGGCCGGAAGCTTCGACGAGCGGCTTCAGGGCAGCGATGGCATCGTCGATCGCCTTTTTGGCGTCCGACGCCTCGCCGCCGAGCGCCATGCCGACGATGCGCTGTTGCCGGGCGAGTTCTTCCAAATCGGGGCCGCCGATCGGCCCGGCGGCCTGGGCCTTGTCGTTCAGCGATTGGGTGAAGGACGCGAAATCCGAAATGCGCCGCGCATCGGCGAGCGTGTTGCGGGATTCATCTTCCTGCAGGTCGGCGGCACGCTGGAGAGCCTTGGTGCCTTCGACGATATCCGTCTGGGACGATACGACAACGCTCTGCGCCTTTTGGAGATCGGCGAGCAATGCTGCCCGGTTCTCCTGAAGCTGCCACAGTAAATCCATGCGCGCCGAAATTCCGTCGATGGAAGCGAGCGCCTGCTCCAGTTCCTGCTGGCCGCTGCGATCGGCGGCGAGCCTGTCGAGGCCGGATTTCAGAAGGCTGCGTTGATCGGCAAGCCTGGCGGTGACGGCGTCGCGGTTTTCCTGCGTGGCATTGGCAAGGAACTCGGCCATTGCCGCCGACAGATTGCGAAAGCCGCTCAAGGATTGGAGTACGGAGTTGGAAATATCCATCCGCCCCTGAAGCAGGCTCGATGCATAAAAGCCCACGGCGCCCACGGCCATGATGCTCAAGATGAACGGAACGATGAATACCATCACCTGCGTCTGAATGCGCACACGTGACAATAGCCTGCCCAACATCAACCCCTCCTTCCCCGAGAGAACAATCGGTTTCGAGTGACGGTCTCCTCACCGCTCGAGCCGATTGCCTATCCGTTCCCGCTCGGACATATGACGGAGCGGCGGAATGAATATTCCATATCACATTATTCGTGAAATATTCGTTTCAATGTCGTTGAGGGTAGGGTGGATGTCGTTTTTCCACCGATATCCGGCCGCGAGGTTGTCCGGATGTGCCACGCCGACGATCAGGCGAAACCGATTTCCGCAAACAGAGGCAGGTGGTCCGAGGCGATCCGCGTCAGCCGATTTTGCAGGACGGCGGCCTTTTTGACGACGAGATCGTCGGTGACGAAGATGTGGTCGAGACGCATCAGCGGGTAGAGGGAGGGAAAGGTCGGTTTCGCGGCGGCCTTGCCCGCGAGCTGGGCGTCCTTCAACGACCGCGCGGCAAGTCGGTACGTCGCCGATGATGGAATGGCATTGAAATCGCCGCAGAGAATGCAGGGAAGAGGTTCGTTCGCCGCGCCGCGCAGCCAGCCCGCGTTGAGCAGCGTCGTCATCTGCCGGATGCGCTCGCGCCCGCGAAGGCCGAGATGGGTGTTGATCACCAGGAGCTTCCTGTCGCCGACCAGGATTTCGACGGAAAGCGCGCCGCGCTGTTCGCCGATGGAGGGCAGAGGGCCGGCCTTGACCGCGCCTGTCGGCAGCGCGGTGATGATCGCATCGCCATACTGCTCCTCGGCAACCGACAGCGCCGGATGGAAATGCGCCTGCATCTTCAGCAGCGAGGCGATCGCATGAGCCTGATCGACGCCGCCGGTCCGACGTCTCAGGACATCGACTTCCTGCAGGGCGACGATATCGGCTCCAGCCTCGGCAATGACCGACGCGATGCGGCCGGGGTCGAGCTTCCGGTCGTTGCCGATGCAACTGTGCACGTTATAGGTCAGGAGTTTGATCGATCTATCCGGCATAGGCCCGCTAAAGCTGGTCTCCCCTCGAGAGACAGGGTTCGTTCTCCCCGAGGGGAACACAAAACTCTTTTGATCGTTCCAGATGATCGAGCCATGGTGCTCGCACCTCGAAACGGACAATCGATGAGTCTGAAAAACGCAATCTGGAATGGACTGCTCGTTGCCGCCCTTTGTGTCGCGGGCTTTCTTCTCTATCGGATCTTCCGCCAGTACAGCCTGGAGCAGATCGTTCAATCGGTCCGCAGCATACCTTTTCCGAGCTTCTGCACAGCACTGCTGTTTGCGGCGGCATCCTATCTATGCCTGAGCTGTTTCGACTTGCTGGCGATCCGCTCACTCGGCAAATCCCTGCCTTACCGGAAGATCGTGCTCGCCTCCTTCATCAGCCTTTCGCTCGGCCACAATATCGGATTTGCGGGGCTGAGCAGCGGCGCCTTCCGCTATCGCTACTATTCCCGCTGGGGCCTGACGGCCGTGGACGTGGCGAAGATCATCCTGTTCTGCGGCGTCACCGTCGGCCTCGGGTTGATCACGCTCGGCGGCCTTGCCCTGATCGTCAATCCCGGCGATGCCGCGCGTCTGCTGCGCATCGACCCGGCGAGCACCCGCCTTTTCGGTCTGCTGGCGCTCGTCGTGCCGGTCGTCTATGCGGGGCTGGCGTTTTTCATCCGCGGCAGGCTGCGGCTCTGGCACTGGTCGTTTCAGCTGCCGCGATTTTCGATCGCGCTCGCCCAGATCGGGGTCGGGACGATCAATTTCATGCTGGTGTCCGCCTGCCTGCACCAGATGCTCTCGGTCTTCGGCGACGTTGCCTTCTTCAAATCGGTGACGGCTTACGTGCTCGCCAATTCCGCGATCCTCGCGACGCATGTCCCCGGCGGTCTCGGCGTACTCGAGGCGACGGTCTCCTATGTCGTGCCGCAGGAGGCCTCGATCGGCGCGCTGATTGCATTCCGCTGCAGCTATTTTTTCATTCCGCTGGCGCTCGGTACCACGCTTCTCATCGTCAGCGAACTGATCTTCCGGCGCCGGTCACGCGGAGCGGGCCAACAGACGGAAGAGCGCGCCGAGGCCCAGTCGGTTTAGGAGCCCGAAGGGCCGGGCCGGGTCGAAGAACGCGGTGCCTCTTATCGGCGAAATACTGCCCGACAGATCGACGGCAAATTCCCGCAAGCCCCGAGGCCCATCATTGAGCGTATCGATTGCCCGGATGATCGAGCCGCTCCGTGCAAAGGCCGCGGCGAAGGTCTCCGAGGTCGTTCCGAGATATTCGGCCAGCAGGCGATCGCGCAAGTCCGCGATACGGCGGCGATGTTCGTCATTGCCGGCCTCGAGCAGCATGTCGCATTCCGAATCCAATCCCTCCGAGCGGTTGTTGAGATTGGAGGAGCCGATGCGGATCAGTTCGTCGTCGGCAATGATCAGCTTGGAATGGATGAGCACCTCCACCCCGTCTTCCTTTCCGGGCATTGGCAACCCGGGCACTGACGGCCCGGGCACTGGCGGCCCGGGCACGACGGGATAATAAACCCTGAACCGACCGGCGCGATCGGCGCGCTTGAGGCGGCGGATGACGCGGTCGCGATTGCCGCCCATGAAGAGTTTTTCGATCAGGCCGTGCGAACGGCGCGTGCAGATGACCACGATCTCGGGGCCATCTTCCTCCTGCAGCCGCGCGGCGAGGGCGTCGGCGATGCGGAAGGAGGCGAGATATTGCGCTTCGATGTAAAGCTGCCGCCGCGCCCGGGCGATGATATCGAGTGTCGAGGCGATTCCGTCGCTGACCCCGGCGCGGAAAGTGGTCGCCGGCTCCGTCAGCACGAGGCTGATGGGGATCTGCTTCAGCGAAACGGCAAGATCGTCCGGCCATGTGAAAGGGTAGCTCTCGGCAAGCGGTCCATGGTTTTCGCCGGTGGCGTTTTCCCAGCGCCGCCGCGCGATGTCGCCGATCAGCCTGGCGGCGTCGCCGGTAACCATCGCCTGAACGTCATGCAGCGGATCGTAGGACACGCCTTCGGGGTCACGTCGCAGCGCCTCCTTGGCGCGATGGCGTCTCGTATCCCATCGCCGCGACGTCACGTCCATGCCGCCGATGAAGGCGACGGCATCGTCGATACAGACGAGTTTCTCATGATGGCAGCCGCGCACGGTGTTTTGAAGATCGAAGCGCAGATCGATCCTGGCATTCCTCGGGAAGTTTTTCTTCCGAAGCACCTGCAGGGATTTTCCCGAATAGATCGGTCCGAGCGTCCAGATGAGGATGCGTATCTCGATCGCCGGATTTGCCTCTGCCACGGCATGCAGCAGCTCGGCCAAGGTTTCGCCGGATTTTTCCGGCTCCATCGGAATATCAGGATTGAAATCCCATCCGACGATCCAGACCCTGCGCCGCGCCTGCCGCAGCGCCCGCGCCAGCTCGGCGAAATACCGGTTGCCATTGATCAGGAAGGCAGCTTTTTCGGCGTAGCCTTCCAGTTCCTGTTTTTTGCCGCCGCCTGGCTGTTGCGCTTTTGTTCTAAGCAGGTAGGGTTGATTGAGCATGGTTTCTAACGCGGTCATGGTTGCCTCGGCCTTTCGACTGAAAGCAAACGCCCGGGACTTTCCCGAGTTCCCGATCGCAGCCGGCGATGGAAAATGTAAGGAAAAGAAATGTCACAGCGAGCAGGCAGCGCCGATCTTCCCCTTCATGGGGGACGTGTGCCGCATTGGCTCGGCGACCGGATGACGCGGCTCGGCACGCTGATCACCGAGGCGATCGTTCATCATTACGGTCGCGATGAGTTTCTGCGCCGGCTCGCTCACCCTTTCTGGTTCCAGTCCTTCGGCTCGGTCATGGGCATGGACTGGCATTCCTCCGGCATCACCACAAGCGTTCTCGGCGCCTTGAAGCGCGGGCTGAAACCGCGCGCCGGGGAACTCGGACTGCATGTCTGCGGCGGGCGCGGCCAGCACTCGCGCAAGACACCGCACGAGCTCGTCTCGATCGGCGAGCGCGTCGGTTTGGACGGGGAGGGGCTGGCGACGACGAGCCGTCTCATCGCCAAGGTCGACAGTGCCGCCCTTCAGGACGGGTTCGACCTTTATCTTCACGGTTTCATTGTCGCCGATGACGGTCATTGGGTGGTCGTGCAGCAGGGCATGAACGGCGACAGGCGGCAGGCCCGCCGCTACCACTGGCTTTCCGAAGGGCTCGAAAGTTTCGTCGACTCGCCGCATGCGGCAATCGAGGGACGGAGCCAGGGCGAGATCGTCAATCTCGCAGACCGGCGCGCCGAGCGCTCGCGGCGCGGGCAGCTCGATCTGCTGGCCACTCTCGGTCCCGACAGGATCGTCCGCGAGGCGGCGGCGCTGCAACGCGCCGAGCAAGCGGAGCCCGAGCCGGACGAACAGCCGATGCTGCCGCACCTGATCATGCCCGCCCATCACGATGTCCGTGAGAGCGATGTCAATATGCGCCGCCTGCATGGAAATCTCGCCGCCGCGGCCGATCGCGGGCCAGCTGATTTTCAGGAACTGCTGCTCGTTCCCGGTGTCGGCGCCCGCACGGTGAAGGCGCTGGCGATGGTGGCGGAAGTCGTGCACGGCGCACCCTGCCGCTTTTCCGACCCGGCGCGCTTCTCGATCGCCCATGGCGGCAAGGACCGCCATCCCTTCCCGGTCCCGCTCAAAGTCTATGACGAGACGATCGGCGTGATGAAATCGGCAGTGCTGAAGGGCAGGCTCGGACGGGAGGAGGAGTTGCAGGCGCTGAAGCGCCTCGACGAACAGTCCCGACAGATGGAACGCTACGTGACCGGCCCCGACCTCAAGGAAATCATCGCCGGCGAATTCCGCCAATCCGCCGATTTCGGCGGCCGCAGTGTCTTCGGCTGGGAGGCGCCGCCGGCCCCGGACGATTGATTTCAGTGCCCGTCGGGCGGGACGGCTTCGGCTGGCACCGTCTCCTTCAGGTTCTTCCGATGGAAGATAAAGAGACCGGCAAAGACGATGATGGCGGCGCCGATGACGATCTGCATGTCGGGAATGTCGTTGAAGAAGATGTAGCCGAGCACGATCGCCCAGAGCAGCAGCGTATATTGCATCGGTGCCAGCAGCGATGCCGGTGCAAGCTTCAGCGAGCGCGTGATGAGCAGATGCGCGCAGGTCGCGACAACGCCGAGCAGCAGCATGCCCGACCAGTCGACGAGTGTGGCCGGCTGCCAGTTGCCGATGCTCAAGCCGATGCCGGTGACGAGGGCGGCGACCGTCTGCCACGTCACCAGCGTCGTGTCGCTGGTGGAGCGCAGATATCGGCTCATGACAAGCGAGAGCGCAAAGGCGAAGCTGCCGGCAAGGCCGAAGAAGGATGGAAGCGACAGCATCGCCGTGGAGGGCCGAAGCGCGATGACGACGCCGGCGAAGCCGACCAGCACGGCAAGCCAGCGCCGCCAGCCGATCTTTTCCCCGAGAAAGAAATGCGAGAGCGCGGCGATATAGATCGGTCCGGCCATATAGAAGGTCATCACATCGGCGAGCGGCAGATAGGCGACGGCTGCGTAGAACAGGGCGACATCGCCGGTCGCCATGGCGACGCGCATGAACTGCAGGCCCTTCTGCTCGACGCGGAACAAGGCCATCGGCCCTTGCCGTGCGATCATCGGTCCGAGCACGATGAAAGCGCCGACCGAGCGGATCACCAGCACCTGGCCGACGGCAAAGCTTGTCATCAACCACTTGCCCATTGCATCGTTCAGCGCAAACAGCAGATCGCCGAGCAGCATCAGCACGACGCCCGTCATGATCAGGTTGCCGGCATTGGCGACGGCCGTCTTTGTCTTCATTCCCCGAATCCTCGCAAAAACGGCCGCGCATGCGCGGCCGAATGCGGCTTCGGCCTTAACAAGGCCGATGTCAAGTGTTCACTAGTGTACAGACGGCGGGCGGCCGGTGTGGAACGAGCGTACCAAGCTGAACCGCTGGCGGTCATCGTCGAGCGAAGCGGTCGTTGCTGGGACTGCAAGCCGTCTTTTGGCTGGAGGGGGCTAACCCCTGCCGTACATCCTGCTCGCCCGCAGCAGGCGCTGCGAATAGGGATGGTCGACCGCGCCTCTTCGCAAGGCCTCGATATCGACCTGTTCGACGATCTCGCCGGCTTCCATGATCGCGACTCGGCTGCACATGTGGGAGACGACGGCGAGATCGTGGCTGACGAGGAGATAGGTCAGGCCGCGCTCCTTGCGCAGGTCCTGCAGCAGATTGAGGATTTCGGCCTGGACGGAGACGTCGAGGGCGGATGTCGGCTCGTCGAGAAGCAGGACGTCGGGGTTCAGCATCAGGGCGCGGGCGATCGCCACGCGCTGCCGCTGCCCGCCCGAGAGCTGGTGCGGAAAGCGGTAGCTCAGCGCTGGATCGAGGCCAACCGACCGCAGCACGGCGTTCACGTCGACGGAATTTCGGTCCAAGCCCTGGTTGCGCAGCGGCTCCTGCAGCTGCGAGCGGATGGTCTTGCGCGGGTGGAGTGAGCCGTAGGGGTCCTGGAACACCATCTGCACCCGCCGATAGAACGGCCGGCTGCGCTGGCGCTCCAGCGCCTCGCCGTTGAGGACGATGCGGCCGTCATAGTTGGCGTTGAGGCCGGAAAGCGCCCGGAGAACGGTGGACTTGCCGCAGCCGGATTCGCCGACCAAGCCGAACGCCGTGCCGCTCTCGATGGCAAGGTTTACGTCCTTGACGACCGGCCGCTGGCCGTGCCCGAAGCGGATGGTGAGATTGTCGATCCGGATCATCGCTGCGCCTCCGCGAGGTCATTCAGCCAGGCGGGATCGCGCTTCAGGATCGGCAGCCGGGCGGGCGGATCCTCGATCGTCGGCAGCGATGCCAGCAGGCCTTGCGTATAGGGGTGTCTGGCCTTGTCGAGATCGCGTGCCTCCAGCACTTCCACGACGCGGCCGGCATACATGATGAGGACGCGGTCGCAGAAATTGCGGATGAGGTTGAGATCGTGGCTGATGAAGATCAGGCCGAGATTGCGGCGTGAAACGAGTTCGTCGAGCAGCGCCAGGATCTCGAGCCTTACGGTTACGTCAAGCGCCGAGGTCGGCTCGTCGGCGATCAGCACCTCCGGTTCGGCAATCAGCATCATGGCGATCATCACGCGCTGGCCCATCCCGCCGGATATCTCGTGCGGGTAAAGGCGGGCGACGCGTTCGGGATCGCGGATCTGGACGGCTTCGAGCATGTCGAGCGCTTGGGCGTAGGTTTTTTTCGCGCTCTCCTTGGGATGATGGAAGCGGTAGGTCTCGGCAATTTGTTCGCCGATCCGCATAACGGGATTGAGCGAATATTTCGGGTCCTGCAGGATGAGGCCGATCCGCCGCCCGCGGATCGTCATCATCGTCCGCTCGTTCGCCTTGAGGAGATCCAGGTCGTGAAAGCGCATTCGCTCGGCGCTGATCATGGCGGTCGGCGGCAGCAGTTTCATGATCGCCCGGCCGACGGTGGATTTGCCTGATCCGGATTCGCCGACGATGCCGAGTTTTTCCTGGCCGAGCGTAAAGCTCACGCCGCGCACTGCGCGCATGTGGCCGCCGCCATAGGCGATTTCGAGGTTGCGGATATCGATCAGGGGCTCTGTCATTCCGAACCTCTCGGGTCGAGCACGTCGCGCAGCGCATCGCCGACGAGATTGAAGGCGAGGCTGACGAGCGCGATGGCGATGCCGGGCGCGGCGATCACCCAGGGGCTGTCGAGCATGAATTCGCGGCCGCTGGCGGCCATCGAACCCCATTCGGGCCATGGCGGCTGTGCGCCGAGGCCGAGAAAGCCGAGACCCGCGGCGGTGATGATGATGCCGGCCATGTTGAGCGTGACGCGCACGATCACCGAGGGAATGCACATGGGCAGGATGTGGCGGGTGATGATCGCGATCGACGTCGCGCCCTGCAGGCGCACGGCGGCGACATAATCCGCCTTGCGCAGGCTGAGCGTTTCGGCGCGCGCCAGTCGCGCGATCGGCGGCCAAGCCGTCAGCGAAATGGCGATGATCGCATTGGTGATGCCGGGGCCGAGAGCGGCGGCAAAGCCGAGCGCCAGCACCAGCCCGGGGAAGGAGAGGAAGATGTCGGTGATGCGCATCAGGATCTCGTCGACGATGCCGCCGAAATAGCCGGAGAAGGTGCCGATCAGCAGGCCGAGCGGCGCGACGATGATCGTCACCAGCATGATGATGTAGAGCGTCGTGCGGGCGCCGTAGATCACCCGCGCAAAGACGTCACGGCCGAAATTGTCGGTGCCGAGCCAATGTTCCGCGGAAGGCGGCGCAAGCCGCCCTGCCATGTCCTGAACGATCGGGTCGTAGCTCGTCAGCAGGGGAGCCGCCGTCGCCACGACGATCAACAGCACGATGATGACGAGGCCGGCGAGGCCGAGCGGGTGAAGGCTGAATTTTTGCCAGCCCTGATGGATCTGCTGCGCCGACGACTGGAACCAGCCCTGAGGCTCGGGCGCGTGCAGCCAGTTGCGAAAGCCGCCGGCATGGGTGGTGTCTGCGTCTTCGGTGGAGATCGTCATGGCGTCACCGTGTTCTCGGATCGAGGATGCGATAGAGGACGTCGGACAGGATGTTGATCGTCAGGAAGACGGCGCCGATCGTCAGCACCGAGCCCATCACGACGTTCATGTCGTTCATCTGCAGCCCGCGGGTGAGGTATTGGCCAAGCCCCGGCCAGCCGAAAACCGTCTCGATCAGCACCGCGCCTTCAAGCAGGCCGCCGAAGGTCAGCGCCAGGATCGTCAGGAGCTGCACGCGGATATTGCGGAAGGCATGGCGCCAGACGACCTTGCGGGTGCCGAGCCCCTTTGCCCGGGCGGTGATGATATATTCCTGGCTCAGCTGCTCCAGCATGAAGCTTCGCGACATGCGGCTGATATAGGCGACGGAGTAATAGCCAAGGATCGCCGCCGGCAGGATGATATGGCCGAGCGCATTGTGGAACACGTCCCATTGGCCCTCGATCGCCGCATCGATCAAGAGAAAACCGGTCATGGGCGTGACGAGGCCTTCATAGAAGACGTCGACCCGGCCCGACGCGCCGACGAGCTTCAGCTTGGCGTAGAAGATGAAGAGCGCCATCAGGCCGGTCCAGAAGATCGGGATGGAATGGCCGGCAAGGGCGACGATGCGGGCGATGTGGTCGATGATCGTCCCGCGCCGGACCGCAGCGGTGATGCCCAAGGGAATGCCGACGATCGCTCCGATGATCATCGCGATGATGGCAAGCTCGATGGTGGCAGGAAAGATCGTCATCAGATCGGTCAGGATCGGCTGGCCTGTCGTCGCCGACATGCCGAGATCGCCGGTGGCGATCTTCCCGACATAGGAGAGGAACTGCATCCAGATCGGCTGCCCGAGGCCGAGCTCATTGTAGACGCGGTCGTAGACCTCCTTGCTGACTTCCGCCCCGGTGATAGCAAGCACCGGGTCGGCAGGCAGAAGGCGGCCCATCGAGAAGGTCAGGAAGAGCAGGCCGAGCAGCGTCGTCACGACGGCGACCACGCGTCCCGCCAGCCGCCGCAGCAGGCTCAGCAGAGGGTGCGGAGCCGCCTCGGCGAACCCGCCCCCCGCCGGCTGGCGGCCTTCCCGCTTCGATGTCAGATCGGCGCTCGCCACGCGCTCTACTCCTTGGTCACATCATGCCAGCGCGTCGACCATGTCGTGTGCCCGTGATAATTCTTCACGTTGGCGCGCATGACATAGGGGTCGGTTCGCTGGAAGAAGATGACGAGCGGCGAAGCCATGCCGGCATAGATGCCGTCCATCTTCTTGAAGATGTCGGTGCGCTTTCCCGTGTCGCGCTCCCGCATCGACTGGTCGATGAGCGTGTTGAGTTCGTCCACCTTCATGCCCGTGCGCCAGAGGTAATAGCTGCCGAGGCGCGCCTCGTCGCTATTGTCGGGGTTGAAGGCATATTGCGTCGCGACAGCGAAGGGGTCGGGCAGGCGGGCGCCGGAATTGCCAAGCAGCACCTCGAATTTGCGCTCGCGGAAGGCGGGCGTGAACTCGCCGGGCACGAGATCAAGGTCGAAACCGGCGGCCCGCGCACTTGCCTGCAGCGCCTCGGCGAAGGGCAGGGTTGGGGCTCCCGAGGGATTGAGCACCTTCTTCAGGCCGTTGGGATAACCGGCCTCCGCCAGCAGCTGCTTGGCCTTGGCGGGGTCGTAATCATAGCGCACGGCCGCCTCCTCGGGCGCGCCGATCATTCCGCGCGGGATCATCGACTGCCAGGGAAAGCCGGTATAACGCATGATATTGCCGGAGATCGCTTTCCAGTCGAAGGCATGCTGGAAGGCCTCGCGAACCTTCGGCTTCTGCAGATCGGGGTCCTTCTGGTTGAGGGCGATATAGTAGAAACCAAGGCCCGGCACGTTCTCGATCACCACGTCCTTGTTGGTGGCGAGCGCATCGAGATCGCCGCTTGCCACATACTGGCCGACATCGACGTCGCCGGCTTCGAGCTGGAGCCGGAGGTTGCCGGACTCCGGGATGTGGCGGGCGACGACGCGCGCCATAGCCGGCTTGCCGCCCCAGTATTTCGGCTGCGCATTGAAGATCGCCACATCGTTCGGACGCCACTGCGCCAGGCTGAACGGACCGCTGCCGGCGGAATTCGCCGAAAGCCAGGCGCCGCCGAAATCGCCGTTCGCCTCATGCGACAGGATCGTCTTCTTGTCGACGATGCCGATCGACGAGCCGGCCAGCGAATAGAGCACGAGGTCGGTATTGACGGTCTGCGGCAGCTCGATCTCCAGCGTGTGCTCGTCCTTGGCGCGAACGAGCTTCTCGACGTTGTCTGAAGTAAAGCCCCAGAGTGCGACGTCGGTGGAGCCGACTTGGCCCATCTTGATGACGCGCTGGATCGACCAGGCCGCATCCTCCGCGGTGACCTTGTTGCCGCTCTGGAAGACCGCGTCGTCGCGCAAGGTCAGCGTGATGAGCTTGCCGTCGGCCGAGACCTCCCATTTCGTCGCAAGCATCGGCTTCAGCGTCTTGAGGTCGTCGGGCGAGAGCTGCACGAGGTTGTCGTAAAGATTCGAGATCAGCTCGGACACCGTGCGGGCGTTGTTCTGAGCCGGATCGAGTGTGCGGATGCCGGTGAGGTTGGTGCCGATGACCAGCATGTTGGGCGGCGACGCCGCCGAAGCGGGTTGCGCTGCCATCAGGGCACCGGTGATTGCGATCGTCGTCAGTACTTGTCTCAGCATTTCAAGACCTCCCAATCCTGTCGCTTGTCAAAATCGTGTCGAACTCAAAGCATGGTGCCGAAAAGCGTGAGCGCGTGGTCCGGCGCCATGCCTAACTCTTTAATCTGGAACGGCATTTAGACCGATCGGCCTAAATCGCCTTATTCTAGCCGGCCGCCTTCGCGTCCTGCCGGCCCGGGTCGGATCGAATGTCGCCGTCGGCCTCCCAGCCTTCCAGCAATCGATGAAGCTCCTCGCGGTCATGTTGGTCGAGCCGCGGCAGCCCCGGCACGCGCACCGGCCCGACGTCGAGGCCGGCATAGGTGACGGCCTCCTTCACAACGGTCACGTTCGCGCCGTTGCGGAATTTGGTCCGCATCCGCTCGAAGGGTTCGAGCTTGTTGACGATCGCCCTTGCACGGCCGAAATCGCCTTTTTCAAGCGCATCATGGACCGCAAGCGAGAGCTTCGGTGCGACATTGACGAGGCCGGAAGTGAAGCCGCGCGCTCCAGCAGCGGTGAAGGTCGGCGCCCAGCTCTCCGCCAGCCCGCAGACGAAGAGCGCACCGTTCGGATCGGCTGCCGGGATCGCGCGCGACAGCAGCATCAGGTCGGTTGTGGCAAATTTGATGCCGGCAATGTTGCCGTGGTTTGCGAGGCGGACGATATCGGCGACCGCAAAGCCGTCGGCCCTGACATAGGCGATGAGCGGCAGGGCGCAGGCATCGGCGAGATTGCAGAAATAATCAATCTGAGCCGAAGGTGCGGCGAAGGGATCGACGGGCTGGTGCGACATGACGGCGGAGGCGCCGATCGCCGCCGCATCCCTCGCCATGCCGATCGCCTCGCGCAGCGACCGGCCGATCGCCGCCGTCACCGGCGCCCTGCCGTCGACGCCCGATACCGCCGCCTCGTGGACGATCCGGATTTCCTGCGGCGTCAGCGCATAGAATTCCCCGGTATTGCCGGCGGCGACGATGTTGTGAATGCCGGCCGCCGCCACCCGCCCATAGACCTGCGCGGTGATACGCGGTTCGACGTCGCCTTTT
This sequence comes from Rhizobium sp. M1, assembly GCF_002531805.1. Taxonomy (NCBI): domain Bacteria; kingdom Pseudomonadati; phylum Pseudomonadota; class Alphaproteobacteria; order Hyphomicrobiales; family Rhizobiaceae; genus Rhizobium; species Rhizobium sp. M1. The sequence goes on from NZ_NWSW01000008.1 coordinate 198,939, forward strand.
CCGTCATAGGCCGTGACGGGAACGCCCGACACACCTGTCAGCGCCTTGCGCATGATTGCGATGCTCATTCTTCTCCCCGTTCGCTTTCCATCAAAATGAGTGATTGCCGAAGCGGAAGGGCGCCAAGCCCTCCGCATCCACGTCGAAGGCGATGACCGTGCCGGCCTCGAAACGTCCGGTACGGTCCGTCGACAGGCTGGTGACGAAGAGCGTCCTGAAATCGGGCCCTCCGAAACATGGCATGGTCGGCGCCGCCACCGGCAGATGATAGATTTCGACGATCTCGCCGTCGCTCGATATCCGGTTGAGCCGGCCGGCAGAGACGCCGGCGCTCCAGTAAAACCCGTCGCGATCTGTGGCCGCGCCGTCCGGCCGCCCCTCTTCCTCGGTGAAGCTGCGAAGCCGGCGTGCTTCGCCGAGCTCGCCCGTCGCCGGATCGAAGTCGAAGGACTGAAGAAAACATTGCCGGCTGTCGGAGTGGTACATCCGCCGGCCGTCTGGCGACCAGGCGAGGCCGTTGGAACTCGTTAGACCAGTCGCGACGGCGCGCGCGCTGCCGTCGGCTCCCACGCGAAAAAGTGCGGCGTCATTCACCTGCGGCTTGGCTTCGCTGATCGAGCCGACCCAGAAGTGTCCGTCGGGTCCGACCTTGCCGTCGTTGAGGCGGCCGTTGACGTGGCGCCCGGTCGGATCGCAAAGAAACTCGATATCGCCGGAGACGGGATCGAAAAGATGGACGCCCGTCTGAAGACCGACGACGATCCTGTTGTCACGGCAAAGCCCGAGGCAGCCGACCGCAGCCGGCATTGCGAAGCGGTCGACCGTGCCGTCCGGGGAAAGCCGCAGGACTGCCGGCGCCAGGATGTCGACAAGCCAGAGAGCTCCGGTCTCTTCGTCCCATACGGGCGATTCACCGACCGTCAGCGGCTGCTGCAGCACCGAACGGATCTTCGGTTCAATGATGCGCGGCGCCGTCACGAGACCGTCTCCGGGTTTTTGGCGAGACCCTCGCCATCGCGCATGCGAATGGTGCCGTCGTGATTGAATTCGCAGAAACCGCCGCCCTGGAATGCGCGGGCGACGGCTCCCTCCGCGCCATCCTCGATGTGGGCGTGATCGCGCGGCCGGTCCTGCGGCTGATAGCCGAGTCTCGCCGCCAGACCGTTGTCCCACCATTTCTCGTCCGTATCGGAAACCCCGTAGACGACCGTTGCGGCGATCGAAGGATGGCCGAACCCGATCCGCACGAGTTGCGCCAGATCCCGCGCGCTGATCCAGATCGCGATCGATCGTTCGCTGTTCGGATAGGTGCCGGCATTGCCGATGCGGATGGACAGAGAACGAATGCCCGAAGTGTCGTAATAGAGCCCCGCCACCAGCTCGCCCCAGCATTTGGAAAGCCCGTAGGGGCTGTCCGGTCGCATGGGGTCGAGTGGGGAGATGATCTGGCCGCGCGGATAAAAACCGGTCGCATGGTTGCTGGAGGCGTAGACCACCCGCTCGACCTTATTGATCCGGGCGGCCTCGTAAAGATTGTAGGTTCCGAGGACATTCGCCTGCAAGATCGCGTTCATGTCGACACCGCCTGCAAGACCGGCGAGATGAACGATGCCCTCGATGCCAGCCAGAGCCGCCGTCGCCTCATCGAGCTTTGACAGATCGGCGCCGACAAAGCTTTCGTTCTCGGCCAAATCCGCAGGTTCATGAATGTCGATCAAACGAAGATGCTCGACATGCTGCCGAAGAAACGGGCGCAGCAGCGTCCCGACGCGTCCGGCAGCACCCGTCATGGCGATCCGTCTCATCGTTCCTCCCATTGTCGCTCAACCCCCCTGAAACATGCGGGCGCGCGCATTCAGTATGTGTTTCTTCATCGCGTCATGCGCTTCGGCCTCCCGCCGCGCGAAGATCGCCTCCACGATCACGGCATGCTCGTCCTGGACGCTGCGGATCTGCTCCGGCGTCCGTTTCAGGCTCAGGCTTCGCGTCACGGAATGGCCTATGGCGAAATGCGGCTTGAACCATTCGCGAACGGTGATGTGAAACTGGTTGCCTGTTGCCGCCGCAATTGCGTCGTGGAGGGCCTGGTCCTCCTCGGCGCCGAGCTCGCCGTTGCGCAGGCATTGCTCGAGCGAGAGAAGTGCGGCCGTTATCCGCTCCTTGTCGGCCGGCTGCCAGTTGCGTGCCGCAAGCTCGGCCGCCTCGGCTTCGAGGCCGGCGCGGAATTCGAAGAACCGCTGGACGTCGGCGAGCGAACCGACCGGAACCATTGTCAGCATCGATGAATCCGGCCGCTGCCGTACGTAAGAGCCCGAACCCTTGCGCGAGACGACGAGACCGTCGGTTCTGAGCCGCTCCAGCGCTTCGCGCACGACGGGTCTCGACGCGCCGAAATCGCCGGCGAGCTTCGTCTCCGAAGGCAGCCGCTCGTTTATGGGAAATGTGCCGTCCGCGATCATCCCTACGATCTTCTCGTAGATGATGTCGCTGAAGCGCGTTGCGCCTCTGCTGGAAACGGCATCGACAGCGACGGTCATTATCGTCCTTTTCTCCTCCGCTAAGCGGCAGTCAGTTGTTGCTCTTTCGAACCGGCAGGCTGGCTCCGAATATGTCTCTCGCCCATGCGCCGAAATCGCGCCACGCTGTTCCCGGCCGCAAAGTGGCAGGCGTACAGCATATGACAGATCGGCGGCCTTTTCATTCCATAATCCGCCTCGGAAGGCGCCGGAGCGTGGCGTTTGATACTGCATCGCTATCGAATCTGTAATTATCTGTCAACTCTTGTAATCATCTGGGAACGTGGCTATGGTTTCGTCCGTAGCGCCGAGGAGGGCGTGAGGCGGCAGGTTGGGAGACCGCCGCACAAGCCGGTACAAGAGCTGCGCCGGTCTAAAACAGGGAGGAACTCGATGCCCAATGAAATTCTGTCGCGCGGTGTCACCCGCCGCGCCGTGCTTGGCGGTATGGCCGGCGTCGCAGCGCTGTCTGTCACCGGTCGCGCTTTCGCTGCTCCGGGAGGTGAAGCGCCGGCATTGGCGCAGCTCGTCAAGGACGGAAAACTGCCGCCGCTAGCCGAGCGCCTGCCGAAAAAGCCGATGGTGGTGACGCCGTTCGAAAAGGTCGGCACCTATGGCGGTTCGCTGCGGCGCGGCCTGCGCGGTTCATCGGACCATAACGGCATCCTGCGCATGGTCGGCAACCAGAGCCTCGTGCGCTGGAACCTGGAATTCACCGCCGTCCAGCCGAACCTGGCAGAACGCTGGGAGGTCAGCGACGACGCGACGCAATTCACCTTCCATCTCATCGAAGGTGTGCGCTGGTCCGACGGTCATCCCTTCACCGCCGACGATATCGTTTTCGCGATCGAAGACTGCGTCAAGAATACCGAGCTCTATAGCGCTACGCCGGCGCAGCTTGCCGTCGCCGGCAAGCCGGTCACCGTCGAGAAGATCGACGATTACACGGTGAAGTTCACCTTTGCGGCGGCCAACGCGCTTTATCTGGAAAATCTCGCCACGCCGCTCGGCCAGCACCCGACGCTCTTTCCGAAGCATTACTGCAGCCAGTTCCTGCCGAAATATAATCCCAACATCGAGGCCGATGTGAAGAAGGCGGGTGTCACCAGCTGGACGGAACTGTTTCGCAGCCGCTGCGGCGACATCGAAATTCCGACGCGCTGGGGCAACGTCGACAAACCGACGCTCGATCCCTGGGTCGTCAAGGAGCCCTATGTTGGCGGCGCGACCCGCGTCGTCATGGCCCGCAACCCCTATTTCTGGCAGGTCGATACATCAGGCAACCAGCTTCCCTATATCGACGAGGTCAACTTCAGCATCTCGCAGGACGTCGAATCGCTGATGCTGAACGTCATCTCCGGCAAGATCGACATCCAGGAGCGCCACATCAGCGTGCTGGCCAACAAGCCGACCCTGTCGCAGAACATGCAGAAGGGCGATTATCGCCTGCTGACGCTCGTGCCGTCAGCCGCGCAACAGTGCCAGATCTATTTCAACATGACCCACAAAGATCCTGCCATGCGCAAGATGTTTGCGGACAAGTCGTTCCGGCAGGCGCTTTCGATCGGCATCAATCGTCCCGAGATCATCGACATCGTCTATTTCGGACAGAGCGAGCCCTACCAGGCCGGGCCGCGTCCGACCCATCCCTGGTACAACGAGAAGTACGCGCGCCAGTTCACCGAATATGACGCCGACAAGGCAGGTGCGATGCTCGACCAAGCCGGCTACAAAAAGGGCGGCGACGGCTTCCGCCTTCGGCCGGACGGCCAGAAAGTGTTCTTCTCGATCGACGTCATTCCGACCCTCAATCCCGACCTCGTCGACGCGCTCGAACTGGTCAAGGGGCATTGGGCGCAGATCGGCGTCGACATGAAGGTCAACACCATCGAGCGGGCGCTCTATTATACCCGCGGCGACGACAATGCCCATGACGCTCAGGTATGGCCGGGGCCGGGCGGTCTCGATCCGATGCTCGACCCGCGCGACTTTTTCGCCTTCCATCCGCAGGGCTCGCGTTATGCCATTCCTTGGACGCTCTGGTACACGTCCAACGGCGCGCGCGGCGAGGAGCCGCCGGAAAGCCAGAAGAAGCGCATGAAGCTTTTCGACGAGGCGCGTTCGACGGCCGATCTCGACAAGCGCGGCGCGATCATGAAGCAGATCTTCGACATCGCGGCGGAGGAATTCGAGACTGTGGGCCTTTGCCTTGCAGTCGGCGGCTTCGGCATCATCCGCAACAATCTGCGCAATGTTCCCGAGAAGGAGCCGGACAGCTGGTCCTGGCCCAATCCGGGGCCGGCGATGCCGCAGCAGTTCACCTTCACGAGCTGATTTTGATCGAGCGCCGTACCGACGGTACGGCGCTTTTTTCGGTTCGCCTTCCCCCTTGCCGGCCGTGATGGCCGGCGAGGCCCGGCTGGCAACGTTAATGCAAGAGGCGCCTTATGCTGGTCTTCATCGCCAAACGCTTGCTATGGATGATCCCATCGCTCTTCGCCGTCAGCTTCCTTGCTTTCGTGCTGATCCAGCTGCCGCCGGGCGATTATGTCACCACCTATATCGCGACGCTGGCAGCCTCCAATGAGATTGTCGACCAGAACACGGCGGCGCAATTGCGCGAGCGCTTCGGCCTCGACGATCCGATGCTCGTCCAATATTTCAAATGGATGTGGGGCATTCTCTCACGCGGCGATTTCGGCATTTCCTTCGAGTGGCAGCAGCCGGTCTCCGACCTGATCTGGGAGCGCATGGCGCTGACCCTCGTCCTGGCGCTGTCGACATTGATCGCCACCTGGGCGATCGCGTTGCCGATCGGCGTCTTTTCCGCCGTGCGCAAATATTCGATCGGCGACTACTTCTTCACCGCCTTCACCTTCTTCGGCCTCGCCATTCCATCCTTCCTGCTGGCGCTGGTGCTGATGTATGTCGCGGCGGTCGAATTCGGCCAGGATGTCGGCGGGCTGTTTTCGCCGCAATACGAGAACGCGCCCTGGAGTTTCGCCAAGATGGTCGATCTCTTCTCGCATCTCTGGCTTCCCGTCATCATCCTTGCTGTCTCCTCGACGGCGAGCCTCATCCGCGTCATGCGCGCCAACATGCTCGACGAACTGCCGAAGCCCTACGTGACGACGGCGCGGGCAAAGGGGCTCTCGGAGTTCCGTCTGCTGATGAAGTATCCTTTGATGATCGCGCTCAATCCGTTCATCTCGACGATCGCCTGGCTGCTGCCCAATCTCATTTCCGGCTCGGTCGTTGTCGCCATCGTTCTCAACCTGCCGACGGCAGCACCACTGCTGTTGCAGGCGCTGATGGCTCAGGACATGTATCTGGCCGGCGCCTTCGTTCTGCTGATCTGCGCCCTGACGCTGATAGGCTCCCTGATCAGCGACATCCTGCTTGCGCTGGTCGATCCCCGCATCCGGTTGGAATAGGAGCCTGATATGGCCGACATCACCGTGACAAACATTCAGCCGGACCGCGCCGCCGTCGCATCGCAGTGGCAGCTCATCTGGTGGGCTTTCCGCCGGCATCGGTTGGCCATGGTGGCGCTCGTCGTCACCGTGCTGATGTATATCGTTGCCCTGGTTCCGGGTTTCTTTGCCATCAACGATCCGTACCTGCAAAATGCCCGGGCGACCTTTCACCCGCCGCAGAAATTGCATCTGATCGACACAGAGAATGGGTTCTCCTTCGGCCCGCACTATTATCCGATGAAGCTGACCCGCGATCCGGAAACCCTGGCGGCGATCTTCAAGGAAGACACGACGAAGCGTGTCGACGTCCAATTTTTCGGGCGCGGATACGAATATTCGGTATTGGGCCTGTTCAAGTCAAACATCCATCTGATCGCTTCGCCCGACAAGACCACGCCGCTGCTTCTCTTCGGCGCCGACCGGCTTGGGCGCGATGTCTTCAGCCGGACGGTGCAGGGTTCGCAGGTTTCGCTGTCGATCGGTCTTGTCGGCGTCTTCCTGTCGTTGATGCTCGGCATCGTGATCGGCGGCATCTCGGGATATTACGGCGGCCGCATCGATTTCTTCATGCAGCGCGTGATCGATTTCGTGCTGTCGCTGCCGACGATCCCGATCTGGCTCGCCATGGCTGCGGCCCTGCCGCAGGACTGGCCGGCGACGCTGCAATATATGATGATCACGATCATCCTGTCGCTGACCGGCTGGGCGCAGCTCGCCCGCGTGGTTCGCGGCCGCTTCCTGTCCCTGCGCACCGAGGAGTTCGTCGCCGCCGCCAGGCTGGACGGCGTGCGCGAAAGACGCATCATCTTTCGCCACATGCTGCCGAGTTTTGCGAGCCACATCATCGCGTCGATCACGCTTGCGGTGCCGGCGATGATCCTTGCCGAAACCTCTCTCTCCTTCCTGGGGCTCGGGCTGCAGCCGCCGACCATCTCCTGGGGCGTGCTGCTGCGCGAGGCGCAGAACATTCGCTCGATCGCCACCGCACCCTGGCTGTTCATGCCGGGCTGTGCCGTCGTGGTCGCCGTGATGGCGCTCAACCTTCTCGGCGACGGTCTGCGCGATGCGGCCGATCCCTACAACAAATGAGGCCGGCATGACCGATATCGTATCCCTTGCCGGCAAGCCGCTGCTCCAGGTGAAAAACCTGACGGTCGAGTTCCCGCTGCGCACCGGCGTCTTTCGCGCCGTCAACGATCTGTCTTTCGCGATCGAACCGGGCAAGACGCTCTGTGTCGTCGGCGAAAGCGGATCCGGCAAGTCGGTGACGGCCCGCTCGATCCTGCAGATCGTCGACGCGCCCGGTCGTATTGCTGCCGGATCGATCGTTCTGAACGATCAGCACGGCGGCTCGACCGATCTGACCAGCCTCAATCCGCGCGGGCGCCAGATCCGGGCGATCCGCGGCCGCGACATCGCCATGATCTTCCAGGAGCCGATGTCGTCATTGTCGCCGATCCACACGGTCGGCAACCAGATCGTCGAGGCGCTTCGTCTGCACACAAGGATGAGCAAGGCGGAGGCGCGGGCGGAGGCCATATCGCTGCTGAAGCAGGTCGAGATTCCCTTCCCGGAAAAAGCGCTGGATCGCTATGCCTTCCAATATTCCGGCGGCATGCGCCAGCGTGCGATGATTGCCATGGCACTTGCCTGCAAACCGCAGCTGCTGATCGCCGACGAACCGACCACGGCTCTCGACGTGACGACGCAGGCCGAAATTCTCGACCTGATCGCCCGGCTGCAGAAGGCGAACGGCATGGCCGTTCTCTTCATCACGCATGACATGGGCGTCGTGGCGCAGATCGCCGACGACGTGCTCGTGATGCACAACGGCGTGGCGAAGGAATATGGGCCGGTCGAGCAGATCTTTCATGCGCCGAAAGACGACTATACCCGCATGCTGATCGGTTCGGTGCTGAAGCTGGAGCAGAAGGCCGAAATCCGGCTGGCGCGCGCACCGCTCGACAGGACGGCGGCGCCGATCCTCGAGCTGCGCAATCTGTCAATGAATTTCGGCGAACTGAAAGCGCTGGACGATGTTTCCATTTCGCTGCTGCCGGGCGAGACGCTCGGCATTGTCGGCGAAAGCGGATCCGGCAAGACGACGATGGGCCGTTCGATCATGCGGCTGCTCGATCCGACTGCCGGCGAGATCCTCTACCGCCGCGCCGGCGGCGAGGTCATCGATCTGGCCACGGCAAAGGGCCAGACGCTCGCCGCCGCACGGCGCGAATTGCGCATGGTGTTTCAGGATCCGTTCGGCTCTCTCAACCCGCGCATGACCGTTTCCCAGATCATCGGCGAGCCGTTGCTGGTCAACGGCGTTGCAAAGGGGCGGGCGCTGGACGAGCGCGTCTGCCATCTCATGGAGCAAGTCGGCCTCGATCCGAGGGCGCGCGAACGCTATCCGCATGCATTCTCCGGCGGCCAGCGCCAGCGCATCGGCATTGCCCGCGCCATCACGCTCAATCCGCGTGTCATCGTTGCCGATGAGGCGACCTCGGCGCTCGATGTCTCCGTGCGCTCGCAGGTTCTCGATCTGCTGATGCGCCTGCAGGACGAACTCGGCCTGGCCTATATCTTCATCAGCCATGACATCGGCGTCATCCGCTACATGTGCGACCGGGTCGGCGTCATGTACAAAGGCCAGCTCGTCGAAATCGGCGATGCGGAGAAGGTCTGCCGCACACCCGAGCACGCCTACACCCAGGCGCTGATATCGGCGATCCCGCGCCCCGATCCGCGTGACCGCGATCGTTCCGGGCGTTTCCGCTATGTCGCGCCGGATAATCTGAAGCCCGACAGTCTGAAGAATGGAAGTTCTCAGAGATGAAAATCACCGGAATCCGTACGTTTCTCATGCATGTCGGCCAGCCCGATCCCGCCAACTGGGCGTCCGACCAGCCTTCCGGCGATCGCACCTCCAAGCAATTCGGCGGCACCAGAAACTGGCTCTTTCTGAAAATCGATACCGATGAGGGCATCACCGGCATCGGCGAATGCTCGGGCTGGCCGCGCGTCGTCGAGACGGCGATCCATGACCTTGCGCCGCTGCTCATCGGCGAGGATCCGGCGCATATCGAACGGCTGTGGCAGAAGATGCATACCGCGATGATGGGCCATGGCATGCTCGGAACGGTCGGCGGCGGTGCGATGACCGGCATCGACATGGCGCTCTGGGACATCAAGGGCAAGGCGCTCGGTGTGCCGGTCTGGATGCTGCTCGGCGGCAAGGTGCGGGATCGGATCCCGATCTATTCCCATGCCAATACGCCCGAGCGCGCGCTTGCACTCAAGGAGCGCGGCATCAAGGCGATCAAATGCGGCGGCGTCGCCGATCCCGTCCGCAAGGTCGCGGCGCTGCGCGATGCCGTCGGCAACGATATGGACATTGCCATCGATCTGCATGGACCGCCTTGGCTGACGCCCGCCGATGCCTGCCGGCTGGTGCGGGCGCTCGAACCCTATGAACTGATGTGGGTGGAAGATCCGATCGCGCCGGAGAATTTCGACGGCTACCGGCGCATTCGCGACGCCGCTTATGTGCCGCTTGCGGCCGGCGAGCGCTCGGCGACCATTTTCGGCGAGCGCGAGCTGATCGAAAAAGAGCTGGTCGACGTGATCCAGCCGGATACCGGCCGGGCCGGCGGCATCACGCAGATGAAGAAGATCGCGGCCATGGCCGAGGCCCATCATATCCAGATGGCGCCGCATTCGGGCTCGCTCGGACCGGTGGCCGAATATGCCGCCTTGCACCTGCTTGCGGCGATCCCGAACGCCCTGATCCTCGAGCGGCTCGACGATGACTGGGACGGCCGCCGTCAGACCATCATGCCGCCTCCCGAGCAGGTCGACGGACTGATCGCGGTTCCCGATGGTCCGGGGCTGGGCTGCGATATCGACGAGGAATTCGTCGCCCGCTTCCCCAGCGCCGGCAATGTCTCGGTGCCGCAAGCCGCCGGCGCCTACAATCCCGGAACCGACAACGAGCATGTTTACGTGCAGACGCGCGTGGCGCGCCGCAGCTATTTCAATCGCTAGAAGGACAGAATGATGAAGATCGACCGCATGCGGGTGTTCATGACCCGCGACAAGGACCGTCCGCGCGTAATCGTCGCGCTCGACACCGATGACGGGCTGACCGGCTGGGGCGAATGCTACAATCACGGCCCCGACAAGGCGCTGCCGCCGCTGCTCGATTATCTCTACGGCTTTCTCTCCGGCCAGGACCCGACACGCGTCGAATATCTGGTCAATCTGCTGATCCAGCAGAGCCGCTTCCCGCCAGGTGCGCTTGGACTTGCTGCGATCTCCGCGCTCGACCATTGCCTGTGGGACCTTGCGGCCAAGGCCGCGAACGTGCCGGTCTATAAGCTGCTCGGCGGCGAGGTGCGCGACCGGATCAAGGTCTATGCCGGGGTCTACACCGCGCCCGATGCGCCGGCCGCACGTGAGGAATTCGACCGCCTGAAGGAGGAATGGGGTTTCACCGCCTTCAAGCTCAGCCCCTGGCGGATCGACATGCACTCCAATCGCTGGGGCAATGTCGTGAAGGCCTCGGCGGATTATTTCCGCTCGCTGCGGGAAACGGTCAACGACGAATACGAGATCGCCTTCGACGCGCATGCGAAGATCTTCGAGCCGATCGCGGCGCGCCAGCTCGGCAATGCGCTGGCGCCTTACGATCCGCTGTTTTTCGAGGAGCCGCTGCGTCCCGAGAATATCGAGGCCTGGGGTGACCTGAAACAGGGCCTCAACTGCACGCTTGCGACCGGCGAGTCGCTCTACAACAGAAACGAATTCCTGCGTCTGCTGCAGGTCAAGGGCGCCGATCTCATCCAGCCGGATATCTGCGTCGTCGGCGGCATCAGCGAGATGCGCCGCATCGCCACACTTGCCGAAGCCTATTTCGTCGGTGTCGCGCCGCACAATCCGATGGGGCCGCTGGCGACGGCGGTCAACGTGCATTTTTCGGCCGCGGCGCAGAATTTCCGCATCCTCGAATACCGGCTGCCGAAAGGCCAAGCCTATGTCTATGGCGGCCTCGATGTCGAGAAGCGCCAGGGAGAGACCCGCTACGTCGTCGATCCCTATCTGCCGAAGGACGGCTATCTCGAACTGCGTCCCGACCGGCCCGGCTGGGGCGTGGAAATGGACGAGAAAGCGATGGAAGAGGAAGGCTACATCCACTGGCAGCGGCGGGTGCCGAAGCGGCCGGACGGCTCCTACGCCTTCGCTTAAAAAAGCTTGAAAACCGAAAACTGGCCGCTGCGGCATGGAGCGGCCAGTTTCTTTTATGCTCTATAGCGCGTCGCATCAAATTTGATGCGACGCGCTTTAACCCTTTGTTTTTATGCATGTCGTTGTCCCGGAACCCCCTGTACACTTCCGGGCACCATGCATTAAGCATCTTTCGGCAGCACCGAGCGAACCCTTGCGATGAAGACGTGGAAGTCCTGCATGAACTTGCGCAGGAAGTCGGCAGTGGCCTCGTTCGTGACCTCGCCGTCATCGGTGATCAGCCCCGGTGTGAACTGGATGTAGGCTTCCGGGGCGTTCATCTGGGGCGAGTTGCAGAAACTGAGCACGCTGCGCAAATTCTGCTGGGCGATTGCGGTGCCGATCGCGCCCGGCGAGGTGCCGATGACCGCTGACGGCTTGCGTGTGAACGAGTTGGTGCCGTAGGGGCGGCTTGCCCAGTCGATGGCGTTTTTCAACCCGCCGGGTATGGATCGATTATATTCGGGCGTGACGAACAACACGGCGTCGACCGCCGCGATTGCCGCCTTGAATGCCTTGCCGGCCGGAGGGTAGTCGGCGTCATAGTCGTAGCTGTAGAGCGGCAGATCCTTGAAGGATATCTCCGACATTTCAAGTTCCGGCGGGGCGAGCCGCACCAGCGCCTTGGCGAGCTTGCGATTGATCGAGCCCTTGGCGAGGCTGCCGATGAGATAACCGACTTTATGCGTGGTCATGGCGTTCTCCAATATCGCGGATGATCAGGACCTATCATACGCAGGAAGCATGGAAGGGGTCTCTTGTTCCTTGAGCGCAGATATTACTCGTCGACGAAAGTGACCGTCTCGGCGAGGGGCGCGCGGCCCGTCCGGGCAAAAGTGACTGCGGGATCCTCGTACCCGATCGACATGCCGCAGAAGAGGATCAGCCCGTCCGGCGGTGACAGGGCTTCCGCAACCGTCTCGCGAACCTGTGACCATGCCATTTGCGGGCAACTGTGCAGTCCTTCGGCGCGCAGCAGCAGCATGACGGTCTGCAGATACATGCCGACATCCGCCCATTGGGGTGGGCCCAGGTCACGGTCGATGTAGCAGAACAGGGCGGCCGGCGCGCCGAAGCAGTTCCAGTTGGCGATTGCTGCCCGCTGGCGCGCCTCCCAGTCCTCGCGGATAATGCCGAGAGCGCTGTAGCGCTCCCTGCCGAAGGCGGATCGGCGCTCTCCGTACGGGGACTTGAGCGCGGCCGGGTACATCTCGTACTGCCGCTTGTCCCAGGGGTCGCCGTGGGCCACGCGCTCGATGGCTGATGTCTTGAGCTCGGCCAGCGACGCGCCGGTCATCACGTAAGTGTTCCACGGCTGGATGTTCGATCCTGACGGCGACCAAGCGGCGGCGGACAGCACGCGCTCGAGTGTGTCCCTCGCCACAGGCTTGTCTTTGAATCCACGCACCGACCGTCGGCTTGTGACTGCCTCATAGACGTCCATGATCGCCTTCTCCTGACCCTTCCGTTGCTGATGTGGTTCATTATCTCCATTCGTAATGGAGGCGTAACCACACCCTGGTCTAGGAGGCGTACATCAAACGTTCATCAGGGATTGAGCGGCAAGAGCAACATGGTCATTTCGTCAGCTGCCCGGCTCGGACGCGTTCTCCCGCGGAGTGACGGCGCGATCCGAAGATATCGGCGAGCGTATCGAGCATTGTCCTCGCGGTGTCGGATTGAAGGGAATAATAGATCGTCTGAGCAGCCCTTCGCGTCTGCACGAGTCCGTGTTCTCGAAGAATTGCCAAATGCTGGGAAGTCGAAGATTGGCTCAATCCCACTTCATCCGCCAGATCTGTCACCGACACTTCTCCCTCGGTCAACAGATGCAGAATATGGAGTCGTTTGGCGTTCCCCATGGCCGACAAGAAGGTTGCTTCGATGTCGAAGGCGTTGGTTTTTGGGGAAGGCGTGGCTGACGATCGATTGTTCAGGCGCGATCTCCTTATGGAATCAAGCCGGACATGAGGTCATATCCTTGAGCTTTAATTTAGAGATAACGCATGGGTGCGAAGCCGAAACCCATTGCCGGCTCCGCGTCGTCTTTTTCAACGCGAATCGGATACGACGCGCATGAAATGGACAGGCGGATCGTGTGTGAGGCCGGTATTCGGCTTCATTGGACAGCGCCAGGCAGAGCTAACGTGAGCCGGCCTGCCGCATTTGCGCCGGCAGCGTTTCCCAGGCCCGGATCAGTTCACCGATCGAGGCAGCCTCCATCTTGTGCATCACATTGCTTCGATGCAGCTTGACCGTCACTTCGCTGATGCCGAGATCGAAGGCGATCTGCTTGTTGAGGCGTCCGCGCGCCACTTCGTGCAGAACTTCGCGCTCGCGCTGTGTCAACGTCTCCAGGCGTTTGACATTGCGCTTGGCGATTGCGGCTTCGGCCCGTCGTTCGGCATCCATCGCAATGGCTGCAGTGACGGCGTCGAGCAGCGTTTGATCCCGCACCGGTTTGGTGAGAAAATCCACGGCACCCGCCTTCATTGCCTGGACGGTCATCGGAATGTCGCCGTGGCCGGTCAGAAAAATGATCGGTTTGGAAATACCGTTCTCGGCCAGATGGCTTTGCAGGTGAAGGCCGCTTGCCCCCGGCATGCGCACGTCGAGGATCAGGCAGCCGGGGTTTTCCAATATGTCGGCGTCAAGCAATTCACGGGTGGAGGCAAAACTGACCGACTGGAAACCGGCCGACAAAATCAGCTCGGACAGGGCCTCGCGTACCGATGCGTCGTCATCGACGATAATGACGAGCGGCTGGTCCTCTTGATATCTGCACTGTAATGATAACGGCGCCGATCTCCGCAGCAACGGCTGGTCAACTGTCATGTTACCCTCCATCTCTCGATTGTTGTAAAGCATTGGCGATAGCCGTCAGCAGGGCCTGTGCATCGAAGGGCTTGCGGAAAAAACCGCCGGTGCCCTGAGCGCGGCCCTGATCGGCGATCTCGTGGCGGCCGGTGATCAGGAAGACCGGCAGCTCCGGACGCGATTTTCTCACCAGGTCGCGAAGCTCGAAGCCGTCGATACCGGGCATTCCGATATCGGTGATGAGCACATCGAGGTCCGACAGTCCGCTGACGAGCAGCGAGCCCGCCGACGGGAAGCCTCGAGCCACATAACCCGCTGATTCCAGCAGGTCGCCCATCGATTCCAGCAGTCTTGGATCGTCATCGACAACGGCGACGACATGTCTTGTCTCGTTCATGTTCAATTCCCCCCCACCCGGCGCGAGTGGGTAATCGGTATTTCCAGTTTCTCTGCGATCCGCACGAGATCGGCGAGCGAGGGCGCCGCCATTTTCTGCATCACATTTCTTCTGTGGATCTGCAGCGTGACTTCGCTGATCCCGAGTTCGGCTGCCGCCTGCTTGTTGAGAAGACCGCTGACCACCAGCGGCAGCACTTCACGCTCGCGCGGCGTCAGATCGAGATAGTGCCGTTTCAGCATGTCGAGTTCGGCGCGTTCACCTCTCTCTTTTCGATCCTGGGCGATCGCCGCGTGGATCGCCGTCATGAGGTCGGCATCGCTGAACGGTTTGGTCAGGAAATCCACGGCGCCGCTTTTGATCGCACGCACAGAGGAGGGGATGTCGCCGTGTCCGGTGATGAAGACGATCGGCGGATGATCCCCGTCGGCGATCTGTCTCTGCAGATCAAGGCCATTGATGTCGGGCAGTTCGATGTCAAGGATCAGGCAGGCCGGAACATCCGGCTTGTCCATCTTCACATAGTCGCCGGCCGATTCGAAGACGACGGCACGCATGCCGTGCGAATCCAGTAGCTCGCCGAGCGCTTCGCGGATGCGTTCATCGTCATCGACGATGAAGACGATATGGTCGTCCGCCGTCATGACGCCGCCTTTGTTTCAATGGGCAATGTGAAGATCAACGTTGCTCCGTGCGGATTGTTCTGCTCCGCCCACAAGCGTCCGCCGTGCAGCTCGACGATCGAGCGGCAGATCGCCAGCCCCATGCCCATGCCGTGTTCCTTCGTGCTGAAGAAGGGCTCGAACATCTTTTCGGGAAACTCGATGCCCCGACCCAGATCTCGGACTTCGGTCTGGACGGTATTGCCGACGTGGTGCGAGCGTATCTCGACCACCCTGTCGCTTGTCGTGGCGTCCAGGGCCTCAATGCCGTTGCGGACGAGATTGATCAGAACCTGCTGGATCTGGATGCGGTCGACCGCGATCGACGGCAAGCTGCCGTCAACGTCGACGTCGATGCGCACGCGCCGCCGCCAGGCTTCGTCGGCCAGTAGGCTGCGCACTTCGTCGATGATGCTGGAGAGGGTCGTCTGAACCCTGCTGTCTGCGGATTGTTTGAACAGGGCGCGGATACGGCTGACGACATCCGCCGCCGAGTTGGCGTCGCGGATGATGCGCTCGACCGTCCTCTGCGCCCGCTCCATATTCGGAGGGTCGGCCATCAGCCAGCGCTGGCAGGCATGCGAGTTTGCGACGACGGCGGCGAGCGGCTGGTTCACCTCGTGGGCGATGGAGGCCGAAAGCTCGGCGAGGCTCGCCACCTGGCTCGCCCGCGCAAGGCCCTCGCGCACCTGACGCAGATCTTCCTCCGCCCGAACTTCGCCGTCGATATCGAGGCAGATGACATTCCACTGGACGATGATGCCCTCGGCATTGCGCATCGGCGCAGCGCGTGTCTCGACCCATCGGTATTCGCCGTCGAACCGCCGCAAACGATGCCTGCGCGCATAGGGCTCGCCGGTGCGCAATGAATGGGCATAGTCCAATTTGACGCTCGCCACGTCGTCGGGATGAACGCCGGCGTCGAGCGTGCCGTCCAACCGGGTCTTTCCCTTGCCGTCCAGTTCTTCCAGCTTGTAACCGAGGAAGTCGCGGAGCTGAGGGTTGCGGTATACCGGTTCTCCGTCGGGAGCCGCGCAATCGATCATTGCCGGCAGGGTTTCGACGATCTGCCAGAGCGATCGTTCCCTCTCGCGCAGCTCCTCCTCGATGCGCAATTGATCGTCGATGTCATGCGTCAGGCCGTACCATTGAATGATCCGCCCGTTCTCGTCCCTCAGCGGCTCGGCGCTGCCTCTGACCCAGCGATAGACGCCATCGGCGCGCCGCAGGCGATATTGCTTGGAGAAGCGTTCGCCGGTGGCGAGAGAAAGACGGAGTGCTTCGGTGAGGCTGGCGGCATCGTCAGGATGGACAGCGGCTTCGATCAGGGCCGCTAGCCGGCTCACGCCCGGCGTTTCCATATCGATAATGTCGAGACCGAGAAAATCAATCAGGCGCTGGTTGAAGAAGGTCGGCGTGCCGTCCGGATCAAGCCGCCAGAGCAGGCTCGGCACCATGTCGACGAGTTGCGAGAGCTCGCGTTCCCGCTCGCGCAACGCTTCCTGCGCGCGCATCTCATCGTCGATATCGACAGAGATGACGTACCATTGCGTGATCGTGCCGTTCTGGTCCCGCAGCGGCTCGGCGCGGCCGTCGACCCAGCGATAGGCTCCGTCGAAGCGGCGCATGCGGTATTTGATCGAGAAGGGATCGCCGCTGACGAGGGAACGATGAACCGTCTGAAGCAGCCTCGGTGCATCATCGGGATGAACCAGGGTATGAATGACGGCCGAAAGACGGCTCACGCCCGGCTGATCCATGTCACCGACGTCGAGGCCGAAGAAGTCGATCAGGCGCTTGTTGAAGAAGACAGGCTCGCCTGTCGGTGTCAGCCGTCTGATCTGGGCCGGGACCATGTCGACGAGTTGTGAGAGCTCGCGTTCCCGTTCGCGCAATGCCTCCACGCTTTGGCGCAGCGAAAGCACTGCCAGTTGATGCTGGCGGGATATGGCGGCGACAATGAGAGCCGAAAGGGCCGAGATGGCCAGAAAAAGCTGCAGCATGATCTGCTTGTGTTTCTGGGCCTCCGGATCGCCGGCGAATTGACTGGCGCCCGTTATCGTGAAGATTGCCGTTATCAGCGCCAGCAGCACGAGTGACACCGCCGCGCCCTTGAACTCGAAGCGGACCGCGGCCCACAGAAGCGGCGGCATGATGATATAGGCGAAAGGCAGGTAGCCACTCAGCGAAAGAGCGGCAATGGCTAGAAATATCAGGCCGAGAACGCAGGCTTCCATCCACTGTGTGGTCGAAAGCTGCGGTCTGCCCCGCCAGTTGTGGAGCACGACCAACGCCAGCGGCGCCACGATGAGGACGCCGGTGGCATCGCCGATCCACCACAGAGGCCATGCCGTCAAGAAGGATTGTGACAGGATGCTGAACCAGGCAAGGGTCGCACTTCCCACAGTCGCGCTGACGATCGGCGCAACCCCGGCGCCCAGCGCGACGAAAGCAAGGACTTCCTGCAGGCTTTCCAGCCGCACCGGCCGTGTCAGGACGCGGTTCACGAGCCAGGCTCCCACCAGCGCTTCCAGGGCGTTGCCGACATAAATCAGGAAGGCGGCGACTGGTGGGCTGTGAAACCACAAGTCATTGCTGAACATCTCCGCCAGGCAGCCTCCCAGCACCCACCACGGCCAGCTGTAGCCGGAGCTGAGAATAAGCGTCGCGATGAAAAGCCCGCTCGCCGGCCAGATGGAAATGCCGGTTCCAGGCACGATCGCAAGAGATTGAGCAAAGCCGCAGGCAAGCACATAAGCCGCAACAAAGAGGCCCAGATGCAAAGGCTTCGGACGGTGCGACCAGACGCTCATCATCAGCTGCTCCTGCCGGACGGAAATAACCGCGGGGTCGTCAGCATTTGCGGTGGTTGTTTTTGATTTTGGGGCCGGCGAGCTCATAATCGAACGCTAATCCTGTAACACCACAACCGCAACTCATGGAAACCCATGCATTGCGCGGGGATGTAGCCGGAATTTCGGAGTTGTCCGCCTTTTCCGATGGTACCCTATACCTGAGGCTGGCTCCCCTATGCCCATGGGCTAGGACGCCGGACCTCAGGCACGATGGAAGGTCTCTCACCTTCCGGTCATTGTCGGCCCAGGCGCGGCCATTGGGCTGAGATAGAGAGGTGCCGATATGAAGATGATGGTAGCGGGAGCAAGCGGCGTTGTCGGAACGCAACTCACGGCGAAGTTGCGCCGGGCAGGCCACGATGTCACTGCCGCATCCTTATCGCTTGGCGTCGATACGGTGACGGGCAGGGGCCTCGAAGCGGCGATGGCGGGGAACGAAATCGTCATCGATGTCACCAATGCCGCATCATTCGGCGACAGTTCGGCGTTCGATTTCTTCAGGACATCGACGAAGAACCTGCTCGCCGCTGCGGCCGGAGCCAACGTCAGGCATTATCTCGCGCTTTCCGTCGTCGGCACGCCCTACCTCGTCGAAAGCGATTATTTCCGCGCCAAAATGGTGCAGGAAAATCTCATCCGTGCTTCCGGCCGACCCCATACGATCCTCCGCTCGACGCAGTTTTACGAATTCATCAGCGGATTGATCGATATCGGTGCTGATGGCGACGTCCTTCGGTTGCCACCGGCGGCGATGAGGCCGGTCGCGGCCGGTGACGTGGCCGCGTTTCTGATGGAGCTGGCAGCGGGAACTCCGGTCGGCGATATTGTCGAGATCGGCGGCCCGGACCAGTTCGGCATCGACGAGATCGCGCGGATCTATCTCGCCGCCAACGAAGACCAACGGCCGGTGACGACCGATCCGGCTGTTTCCTATTTCGACGTCGAATTGACCGGCGATGTACTGCTTCCCGGTGCCGGCGCCCGCACGGCGAGCCAGACTGTCTCCGACTGGCTTTTCCAATCGATGGCCGCCTAACGGCCGGCTTGAAATTTGCAGCGCGAGGTAATACCCTTCGAAAAGAGAGTATTACAGAGGTGCCAGAATGGCCACGACCGTTACTGCGAAGGGGCAGGTAACCATTCCGAAGCCGGTCCGGGACATGCTCGGCATCGTTCCCGGCAGCAAGGTCGATTTTCATCGCGCTGCCGATGGCAGCGTGGTTCTCGTGCGCGCCGACAAGAAACGCCCGGCCAGCCGCTTCGAGAAGCTGCGCGGCCATGCCGGACAAGGCCTCGATACAGATGCCATCATGGCTTTGACGCGCGGCGAACCGTGACGCTTATCGATACCAATGTTCTTCTGGATCTCGTGACGGACGACCCGGAATGGGCAGACTGGTCGATAGCCCAGCTCGAGACGGCGAGCATAGAAGGCCCCTTGCTGGGCAACGACGTCATCTATGCCGAACTTGCGGTGCGCTACGACAGGATCGAAGCTTTGGAAGCTTTTATCGAGGAGGCCGGCCTCGAGATGGCGCCGATGCCGAAGGCCGCCCTGTTCCTTGCCGGTAAAGTCTTCACGCAATATCGCAAGGCAGGCGGATCACGCACCGGTGTGCTGCCTGATTTCTTCATCGGCGCTCACGCAGCCGTGCAGCAACTGCCGCTCTTGACGCGGGATGCCGGGCGCTACCGCACTTATTTCCCCTCGCTGAAATTGATATCGCCCGATTTTTAGCCGGCGCTTTGCGGCATGCGGCACATTCAATAAATCTTCATGAAGCCCAGGGTTGAAAAGCTCCGGTCCGGCTCCAAATCTCGCCGGCGGTCGCCGAAACGGCAGGGGAGGGGCGCATGGGCAATAGGGACATCGAGCGGATCCGTGGGATCAAATCGATCTTGGAACTCGTTGTTGTCCTCCTCTGCCTATTCTCCTGCCCGCAGGCGTTTGCCGCGCCCGCCGATATTGGCGGGCTGACGGTGACGCTGCCCGATGCCGCTTCCGGCTGGAGGAAGGCCGGCAAGGGCGATCTTTTCATGCTGCAGAAGGATTTTGCCGACACCGGGGATGACAAGCGCGGCAGCGCTCTGATCCAGATATCCAAGCCGCTTGCGGGAGGACGCAATTCCCTTCCGGCCGGGGTGAAGACCTTTGTCGCAACGCTGCCCGACATGGCCAAGGAAGATATCCTGATTAAATATTATGGCGTCACGATAAACGGCCACGATATCCGCGTGGAGGAACGCTGCTGCGTCCAGCAGAAGAATGTCAGCATCAGCCAGATCGTCGTCGGCATCGCCAATGACGAGCGGCAGGCCTATCTGCAGCTCGTGCTCTTGAACCTCGGAGGCGACAGAAGCCAAAGCGCCGAGGCCGCGTTCGAGGCTCTCGTGCGTTCGGTGAAGCTTGATCCTTCGGACAAGGATTTCGATCTCATTCCCGCGAGCGACGACGGCGGGCTCGATGGCGTCTTCACCCATCTCGATACCGGTGTCCGCCCGAATCTCTTCGGCGGCGTGGATTTCTATTCCGATAGCGAGATCACCATGTTCGATCCGAAGGGCCTGTTCAGCACGGAACTGCCGAAGGGCGGCCGCAGCATGACCGAGCACTGCACGGAAAACCCCTCCGACTGCGGCCTTTATAAACTCACCGGCGGCGGCTTCTTCTCCTCCGCCGGATCGATCGAAACGCGCAGCGTCACCTCCGCCTACGGCACGATCGAGATCGAGACGAAGCCATTTTCCAAAAAAGGCGACGACCTGGTGATCGACGAAGACGAGTATCGTGCGGTGCCGCCGTTCGAGGATGGCGCCACGCTTGACGGCGAATGGGTCTACAACTTCGCTTCAAGCGGCATGACTGCGACCTCGTCGGGATCGGTTGCCTCCAGCAATACGCTGACACTGCGTAACAACGGCACTTTCGAACGCTGCCGCTGGTCCGGCGCCTCAATGACGAACGAAATCGGCGAGTCGCGGACGGGTGTGACCGCGTCAGGCGATCGGCCCGGCTCCAGCGGCCGTTATAGGCTTTCCGGCTATCGCCTCGATCTGACCGACGCGACCGGTAAGACGGAGAGCCTGAGCATTTTCGAGCCGGACAAGGGTTCGGATGGACTTCTGGTGATCAACGGCAACAACTATCTGAAGGACGACGGGCAGTAGTCGGCGCGGGCCTTTCCATTCCGCCTGCGGCCTCGCAAAAATTTCATGAATTTCATGTGCATAACCGATGGCATAGGCCTTGCCCTTCAGCCCTCGCACGGATGCGAATCACCCGCCGATCCGTCCGCGCATTTGCCGGGTTCCGGAACCCGTTTGGTGTGCGTCGAGGCGTGGTTTGGTTAAGCATTTGTAATTCGGTCACGAATCGCGGCATATAGTAACTGCGCAACTGAAGCGCTTTCGTTCAAAATTGCGCAGTTACCTGGGAAAACGATCATGCAGCCGAGTCTTGCTCTTCAAGACGATCAAGAGCATCTCCCGTCGCTTCTGGCAACAGATGCGAAGGAGTTGTCCTATCAACTTCAGCAGCATCAGGCGAAAATCTTTCCGCCGCTTTCCCAGAAGACGATCAGGACCTTCTCGCCGGCGGAAGCCGCAGCCTTCATCGGCATCGGTGAAGGTTATCTCAGGCAGGTCGCTGCGGATGGCCACGGGCCCGATCCGCTCGCAAACGGACGTCGGCTTTACAGCGCAATCGACATGGACCGGATCCGCCGAGTTCTCGACGAGCGAAACGGGACGCCGAAATATGTGCCGGCCCGCAGGCCTGGAGAAAAGCTCCAGATCGTCTCCGTCATGAATTTCAAGGGCGGCTCGGGCAAGACCACCACGGCGGCACATCTGGCGCAGTTCATGGCTCTCCGCGGCTATCGCGTGCTTGCCGTCGACCTCGATCCGCAGGCGTCCTTATCTGCCTTGTTCGGCCATCAGCCAGAGTTCGACGTCGGCGAAGGCGAGACGATTTACGGGGCGATCCGATACGAGGCACCACGCCCGATCGCGGATATCGTGCGCGCCACCTACACGCCCAATCTGCATCTCATTCCGGGAAATCTCGAATTGATGGAATTCGAGCACGAGACGCCGAAGGCGATGGCGTCGGGGACGGCGGAGACGATGTTCTTTGCCCGTATCGGCGAGGTGTTGACGGAGATAGAAAGCCTTTATGATGTCGTCGTCATCGACTGCCCGCCGCAGCTGGGATTCCTGACGATGTCGGCGCTCTGCGCCGCAACCTCCGTTTTGATCACGGTCCACCCGCAGATGCTCGACGTCATGTCGATGTCGCAGTTCCTGACGATGACGAGCGAGCTGATGTCGGTCGTCGAGAAGGCCGGCGGCCGCACCAGCTACGACTGGATGCGCTATCTCGTGACGCGGTTCGAGCCGAATGACGGCCCGCAGAGCCAGATGACCGGCTTCATGCGGGCGATCTTCGGCAATCGCATGCTCCACAACGCCATGGTGAAATCGACGGCGGTCTCCGACGCCGGCGTCACCAAGCAGACCCTCTATGAGGTCGAGCGGTCGCAATTCACGCGCGGAACCTATGACCGGGCGCTGGAGTCGCTGAACCTCGTGAATGGCGAGATCGAAGCGCATATTCGCTCCACCTGGGGAAGGAGATAGAAATGGCGCGCAAGAATCTCATCGAAATCTCCGCTCCGAGCCCGGCAAGGGTGGAAGCGGTCGCGCCACGCGACAATCGTCCGATCGCCGGCTTCGTGCCGCAGGAGCGTGTCGGCGCGCCGGTCGGCGGCATTACCAAGACGCTCGGCAACATCACCGAGAAAATGGAACGGGCGAGCGAGCTGGAACGGCAGCTTGCGGCGGGCCAGATGATCGTCGAGCTTGATCCCGGCCTGATCGACGCTTCCTTCGTCAGCGACCGTCTGGCGATCGACGCGGCCGAACTGGCCGAGCTTGTCGAGCAGATCCGCGAACACGGGCAGCAGGTTCCGATCCTGGTGCGTCCGCATCCCGAGACGAAGGGGCGCTATCAGGTTGCCTACGGCCATCGCCGTCTGGCAGCCACCAGAGAGATCGGCATCCGCGTGCGCGCGGTGGTTCGCGATCTCACCGACGGCCAGCTGGTTGTCAGCCAGGGACAAGAAAACAGCGCCCGGACCAACCTTTCCTATATCGAGCGCGCGCTCTTCGCGTGGCGGCTCGAGGAACGCGGCTTCGGGCGCGACACCATCATGGCCGCTCTCAGCGTGGATAAAGCGGCGCTGTCGAGAATGCTGATCGTCATGCGGCAGGTGCCCTTGGAACTGATCAACGCCATTGGCGCTGCACCCGATATCGGTCGCCGGCGGTGGCTGGAGTTCGGAGAGCGGCTCGAAGGCGCCGATATCGGCAAGATCATCGCCGAGTTGTCCGCGGACGACGCCCGCAAGATGTCGAGCGACGAGCGGTTTCACCGGGCGTTCGCTTTGGCGACGAAGAAGACGCCGGCGCCGAAGCCGGCGGCGGCCAAATCCGAAGTCAGCGGCGTGCCTGTGATGATCAAGAAGACAGCATCCGGCGCCACTTTCGTCTTCGACGGCAAGACCGCGCCCGGCTTCGATCAATTCGTCCAGGAAAGGCTGCAGGGCCTGTTCCTGGAGTTCAAAAAGCACAGAGGAGCGTAGCGCGCAAAAGAAAAAGGCCCCCAACGACGCCGTCGTGGAAGCCCTTCTCAGATCTTAAGCACATCGAGAATCGCATTTCCACGAATCACAGTCAAGCGTCTTAGGCACCAAATTGGTGGATGGTTTTCTTTTGCCTGAACGAAGGTGAAGGCAAATGGAGAGTGGATATGTGACGACGCCCTTTGGGCGGCGGCCGATGTCGCTTGGCATGCTGGCAAGCCAGCAGCTGGCCGAGACGATCGAGCCGGGGATGAAGCGCAGCAAGTGGAAGCTGTTTCGGGCGATCTGCGAGGCGCGCCCGGCGCTTGGCGTGACCGATCGGGCGCTGACGGTGCTCGACGCGCTGCTGACCTTCTATCCCGATGATGAAATCTCCGAGGAGAAAGGCCTGATCGTCTTTCCCTCGAATGCACAGCTTTCGCTGCGCGCCCGCGGCATGACGCCGGCGACGCTGCGACGTCACCTTGCCGTCCTGGTCGAGGCCGGTCTGATTGTGCGCAAAGACAGCCCGAATGGAAAGCGCTATGCCCGCCGCGACAGGGCAGGGGCGATCGGCGAGGCCTTCGGTTTCAGTGTCGCGCCGCTTCTCGCCCGCGCCGTCGAAATTGAAAACCTCGCGGCCCAGGCGATCGCGGATCGGGAACTGTTGCGAGCGACCCGGGAACGGCTGACGGTCTGCCGGCGCGATATCTCCAAGCTGATCTCGGCGGCCATCGACGAAGCGGTTCCCGGCGACTGGGAGCAGATGACGATGATCTTTCGCGATCTTGTCGCCAGGATTCCGCGGGTGGCGGGCATCGAAGAACTGACCGCGGTGCTCGACGAGATGGAGCTGCTGCGCGACGAAGCCGTCAACCTGCTGGAAAGACATATTAAAAGAGAAAAAATAGACGCCAATGAGTCTCAAATTGAGCGTCACAAACAGAATTCAAACCCCGATTCCACCTATGAACTTGAACCAAGCTTCGAAACGAAGCCGGGCGAAAAGGCAGTGACAACCAATGACGGGATGGCCGAGCCGTCAGATGAGCCAAGGCTGAAACCGCCGAGGCCTTCCGCCCGACCTGGTGGCAATACGCCGGGTGCGGCCAATCCTGTTGCCGGCCACAGCTTGAAATCCTTCCCGCTCGGCCTTGTCCTGCAGGCCTGCCCCGCCATTCTTGACTACGGTCCCGGCGGAATGATCGGCAATTGGCGCGACCTGATGTCGGCCGCCGTCGTTGTGCGCTCGATGCTCGGCGTCAGCCCCTCGGCTTATGAGGAAGCCTGTGCCGGCATGGGGCCGGAAAACGCCGCCACTGTGATCGCCTGCATCCTGGAACGAGGAGGCCATATCAACTCGCCCGGCGGTTATCTTCGCGATCTCACCCGCAGGACCGAAAGGGGCGAATTTGCGATCGGCCCGATGTTGATGGCGCTCGTCAGGGCGAATGGCGGGGTAAGGCGAAATGCCGGCTAATGGACTTCGGCGACAACGCAGTCGGTTGGCCCGTCCGGCAAACCTTACTCTAATCGCCGGCTTGTTCGCAGATCTGGTGCGAGAGGTGCCGCGCGCGTTGCCATCTCCCGCTGAAGCGGAGTTCCGTATCTGTCAGCGCGGGGCCGCAGTGCTTTCTCGCAGGATCAGCTCGACCGGCCATAATTCGTGGATCTCCTCGGCGGCGCGTCCCGCAATAAGCTGCAGCGTCAGCTCGGCGCAACGTGTGCCCGCAGCACGCATGGAGGATCGCGTTGTCGAGAGTGACGGCACCATATTTTCGGCCGTCAGATAAGGGAAGACGTCGTCATGGGCGATAACGGAGACGTCCCGCCCGACCGTCATCCCAAGCGAGCGGATGGCGCGGTAAACGCCAAGCGCCGTCATCGTGGAGCCGGCGACGATGGCGGTCGGCGCATTCGCTCTCTCGAGGAAGGAGCGGGCATGGCGAAAGCCGCTCTCGTCGGAGAATTTATCGCAGACCATCATGTTGGGATCGGCGATGAGTCCACGCTCCTGATGGGCAATCCGAAAACCCTGTTCGCGATGGATGGAATAGGTCTTG
Source organism: Rhizobium sp. M1 (assembly GCF_002531805.1). Taxonomy (NCBI): domain Bacteria; kingdom Pseudomonadati; phylum Pseudomonadota; class Alphaproteobacteria; order Hyphomicrobiales; family Rhizobiaceae; genus Rhizobium; species Rhizobium sp. M1. Next base: position 224,626 of record NZ_NWSW01000008.1, read on the forward strand.
CCCCTGAGGCCGTTGATCATGGCGATGCGGCGGTGCCCGAGATCGAGCAGGTGTTCGGTGGACCTGCGCACGGCACCTTCATTATCGATGTCGAGCCAAGCATGAACGTGCTCGGTGTCCGAGCGGCCGTGAACCAGGAAAGGCACGCCGAGGCTGTTCAGCATCTCGATCCGAGGGTCCTGGGGGCGTGGCGAATGAATGATCACTGCATCCACCCGGCGGCTTTCGACCAGGCGTCGATAGGCCTGGATCTCGTCGTCATCATTGTGTGCGGTGATGGGTGTGATGAGAATATCCGTATCGGCCGTTTCCAGGCGCTGCGCCATTCCCGACACGAATTCAGCGAAATGAATTTCTCCCGAACGTCCCATCATAACGCCTATCGCTCCGGCTCGTCCGGTCTTCAGGCGCACGGCATTGATGTCGGGACGATAGCCGAGCCGCATTGCTTCGCTTGCAACCCGGGCGCGCGTGGCTTCGCTCACCTCCGGGTAGCCGCTGAGCGCACGGCTGACCGTCGTCGGAGAAAGCCCAAGCTGCTTTGCGAATTCACGAAGTTTCATCGGTGTCTTCTTTATCTGGGCAATCAATGGACGATGTGTTGGCGGTACGCAACGGGCAAATATCCAATTCAAGTATGATTGAAATCGATTTCAAATTTGGCGGCTGGATGCGTCGCGTGCAAAGGCCATAGGTTTTCTTTTAAAGTGTATATAGTGTTGGAATTCGCGTAATCTGCAACTGAAAAGTGTTCAATTGGCGTATTGACGCGGCCAAGGCCTTCTGCAATGTTCTGCGAGCCAAATCGATTTCAATTTCTGGGAGGAGATCATGAAACAGTTTGCATTAGGCTTTTCCGCGCTCGCAGTCGCCATCGCAGTCGCCGGTCCGATCCGTGCCGCCGAGATTTCATTTGCCGCCAACACCACGGGGAAAAACGTCGAATTCCTCAACAAGCAACTCGCAATTTTCGAGAAGGAGACCGGCAATCAGGTCAAGCTCGTCACCATGCCGTCCTCGAGCAGCGAGCAGTTCTCCCAATATCGCCTGTGGCTCGCCGCTGGAAACAAGGACATCGACGTCTATCAGACCGACGTCATCTGGGCGCCGCAGCTTGCCGATCAGTTCATCGATCTCAAGGAGGCCACCAAGGATGTGGCCGGCCAGTTTTTCCCGTCGATTATTGCGTCGCAGACCGTCAATGGCCGGCTGGTGGCGCTGCCGTTGTTTACCGATGCGCCGGCGCTGTTTTACCGAAAGGACCTGCTGGAGAAATACGGCAAGCAGCCGCCGAAGACCTGGGACGAAATGGCCGCAACCGCCAAAGAGGTTCAGGACAAGGAACGCCAGGCCGGACAGAAGGACCTCTGGGGCTACGTCTTCCAGGGCAATTCCTATGAAGGACTGACCTGCAATGCGCTGGAATGGGTGAAGTCGTCGGGCGGCGGCCAGATCGTCGAGCCGGACGGGACGATCTCGATCAACAACGAGAAGGCGGCAGCAGCGCTTGACCGCGCCAAGAGCTGGATCGGCACGATCTCACCGCCCGGCGTGCTCGCCTATCAGGAAGAAGAATCGCGCGGCGTCTGGCAGACAGGCAACGCCGTCTTCATGCGCAACTGGCCCTATGCCTATTCCCTCGGCAATGGCGCCGACAGCGCCGTGAAGGGCAAGTTCGACGTCATGACGCTGCCGGTCGCGGCCGCCGGCGACAAGCCGTCCTCGACGCTTGGCGGCTGGAACCTTGCGGTTTCGAAATATTCCGAAAAGCAGGACGCGGCCATCGCGCTCGTAAAATTCCTGGCATCGAAAGAGGTTCAGAAGGCGCGTGCCGTCGAGCTGTCCAATTTGCCGACATTGACCGACCTTTATGACGACAAGGATGTTGCCGCCGCACAGCCCTTCATGCCGAACTGGAAACCGATCTTCCAGGACGCGGTGCCGCGTCCTTCGGCGACGGCCAAGGTGAAGTACAACGAGGTGTCTTCGAAGTTCTGGACGGCGGCGCACAACACGCTGTCCGGCAGCGGCTCGGCTGCCGAGAACCTCGAGCTTCTCGAAGCCGACCTAACGACCCTCAAGGGCGACGCCTGGTGAGGTTTCCGACCGGCGGCCTCAGGCCGCCGGTCCAGTCTTCGGACGAGCGAACGGGGGTAGGCGTTTCATGACCGAAATCGTAGTTCCGCAAGCAGTTGAACCAAGGGTTTCCATTCTCAGAGCCTCTACGGAGCTGCGATCCGAGCGCATTCGATCGGCCTGGCTGTTTCTGGCGCCGACGCTGCTGATCCTGGCAATCGTCGCCGGATGGCCGCTGTTCAGAACGATCTATTTCAGCTTTACGAATGCGTCGCTCAACGATCTTGGCAACGCTCGGTTCGTCGGCTTTGACAACTATCTGTCGTGGGTGACGCTGAAGAGCGGCAGGACCGTCTATCGCGGGCTGCTCGCCGATCCGGTGTGGTGGAAAGCCGTCTGGAACACTGCCAAGTTCACCCTCCTCTCGGTCGTGATCGAGACCGTGCTCGGGCTGATCGTCGCCCTGGTGCTCAACGCGCAGTTCGTCGGGCGCGGCATTGTTCGAGCCGCAATCCTCATTCCCTGGGCGATCCCAACGATCGTCTCGGCCAAGATGTGGGCCTGGATGCTCAACGACCAGTTCGGTATCCTGAACGACATCCTGCTCGGCTTCGGCCTTATCACTGAGAAGATTGCCTGGACCGCCAATCCTGAGACAGCGATGGTCGCGGTGCTGATCGTCGACGTCTGGAAGACGACGCCCTTCATGGCACTGCTGATCCTTGCCGGACTGCAGATGGTTCCCGGAGACATTTATGAAGCTGCCAAGATCGACGGCGTCAATCCGGTCAAGGTTTTCTGGCGTCTGACGCTGCCGCTGATCCGGCCGGCCATCATGGTTGCCGTGATCTTCCGGATGCTGGATGCGATGCGGATCTTTGATTTGATTTATGTCCTGACGCCGAACAATGCACAGACGAAGACCATGTCGGTCATGGCGCGCGAGAACCTGTTCGACTTCGACAAGTTCGCCTATGGCGCCACCGCATCGACGGTGCTCTTCCTGATCATTGCCTCCGTCACCGTCTTCTATATCTGGCTCGGCCGCGTCAGGCTCGGCGGGGAGGAACGCTGATGCTGCTGTCGATCGCCAAGAATACGCTCTTCTACCTGCTCGTCACGGTCATCGTCATCATCGCGGTCTTTCCGTTCTACTATGCGATCCTCACGAGCCTGAAGACCGGCACGGCCCTTTTCAAAGTCGATTATTGGCCGACTTCGATCTCGTTCGGCAGCTATACGTCCGTAATGGGCCAGGGCGGGTTCGTCCGCAGTCTTGCAAATTCCGCGATGATCGCCTGCGTCGTGGTTTCAGCGTCGCTCCTGCTTTCGGTCACCGCCTCCTTCGCCTTGGCACGGGTGCACTTCCGCGGACGTGCGCTGTTGATGCTGACCATCCTCTCGGTGTCGATGTTTCCGCAGATTGCCGTCCTTGCCGGCCTCTTCGAGCTCATTCGCTGGATCGGCATCTTCAACACGCCCTTCGCGCTGATCTTTTCCTACATGATCTTCACGCTGCCCTTCACCGTCTGGGTGCTGACGACCTTCATGCGCGAATTGCCGATCGAGATCGAGGAGGCGGCGATCGTCGATGGCGCTTCGCCATGGGTCATTGTTACCCAGGTGTTCATGCCGTTGATGTGGCCGGCGCTGGTGACAACAGGGCTGCTCGCCTTCATCACTGCGTGGAACGAGTTCCTTTTTGCGCTGACCTTCACGTCGTCGGATACGCAGAGAACCGTCCCGGTCGCCATCGCCCTGCTTTCGGGCAACAGCGAGTTCGAAATCCCCTGGGGCAACATCATGGCGGCTTCGGTGATCGTCACCGTGCCGGTTGTGGTGCTCGTTTTGATATTCCAGCGCCGGATCATTTCGGGGCTGACCGCCGGCGGCGTCAAGGGTTGAGGGAGTAGGAATGGCAGAGATACGACTGGAGAACATCCGCAAGAGCTTCGGCGCTTTCGAGGTGATCAAGGGCGTGACGATGGACATCCGCCGCGGCGAGTTCATGGTCTTCGTGGGGCCGTCGGGATGCGGCAAGTCGACGCTGCTCAGGCTTATCTCCGGCCTCGAGGACATCACATCGGGAGCGCTCTCCTTCGACAACGTGATGGTGAACCAGCACGCGCCCTCGAAGAGAGGGATCGCCATGGTGTTCCAGTCCTACGCGCTTTATCCGCATATGACGGTTTTCGACAACATGGCTTTCGGCATGAAACTGTCGGGACGCACCAAGGACGAATGCCGGAAGCGTGTCGAACAGGCGGCCGGCATGCTGCAGCTCTCATCTTACCTCGAGCGCCTGCCGCGGCAGCTTTCCGGCGGACAGCGTCAGCGCGTCGCAATCGGCCGGGCAATCGTTCGCGACCCCAAGGTCTTTCTTTTCGACGAGCCGCTGTCCAATCTCGATGCGGCGCTTCGCGTCGCAACGAGGCTCGAAATCGCCAAGCTTCATCGCAGCATGCACAATACGACGATGATCTATGTGACGCATGATCAGGTCGAGGCCATGACGCTCGCCGATCGGATCTGCGTGCTGCGGGACGGTGTCGTCGAGCAGATCGGCACGCCGCTGGAGCTTTATGAAAGCCCCAATTCGCTTTTCGTGGCCGGCTTCATCGGCTCGCCGAAAATGAATTTCCTGTCGGCCGGACTGGCAGAGCCCTATGGCAGCCATACGATCGGCGTGCGCGCGGAGCATGTTCGCATCGCGCCCGAGTCGCCGGTTTGGAGCGGCACGGTCATCCATTCGGAAATCCTCGGCTCCGACAGCTTCGTCTATGTGGATATCGGGGCAGACGAGCCGCTGATCGTGCGCGAGGCCGGTGTCTCCCGTCACGAGCCGGGCCAGACGCTCGGCCTTGCCCCGCTTGCCGGCCACATCCACCGCTTCGATCGTTCGGGCCGGGCGCTCGAGCGTCAATCCATGCAGGCTGCCTGACCTTCCCAGGATCGATGTTCCTCCCAAGACTCGATCCGTTTTGATGACAAGGAGAAAACGACGTGACCATACGCACCGTTGTGTGGGGTGAAAACATCCACGAGAATACCAATGAGATCGTCCGGGGCATCTATCCCGAGGGCATGCACACGGCGATTGCCAATGCGCTGAACAGTGATCCCACCATCTCGGCGACGACGGCGACGCTGCAGGAGCCGGAGCATGGGCTGAGCGAAGCCCGGCTTGCCGAGACCGATG
>NZ_NWSW01000077.1:0-7841 GCF_002531805.1 Rhizobium sp. M1
TCGACACCCGAAAATGCGTTCGCCGGACGCTTACGTTCTTTCGAGAACGACGGTTCCGATCTGGCGTGCCAAGCGGCATCTCGCGGAGCTGGGCGACGGTGTTGATGCCGATCTCGCGCAGCTTGATCGTCGTCCTGGTGCCGACACCCCAGACCTCCGAGACGTCGGTGCGCGTCATCGCGAAGGCCGCGATCTTCTCGTCCGTGAGGTCGGCCACGCCGTTGAAGACCGGGTTCTTCTTGGCAATGAAATTGCCGAATTTCGCGAGGGTCTTTGTGTAGCCGATGCCAACACAGGTCGGGATCCCGACGTTCTGGCTAAAGGTCGCACGCATCTCGGCCGCATGGTCGAGCATTCGACCACCGAAGCCGGACAGATCCACGAAGGTCTCATCAATCGAATAGATTTCAGTCCTCGGACTGAAATCGGAGATCGTGACAGCAACCCTCCGGCTGATGTCGTCGTACAGCGTATAATTGCTGCTGAACAGCCGGATGCCATGCTCGCGGGTCTTGTCTTTGAACAGATGTGCAGGCTCGCCCATCTTGATCCCGAGAGCCTTCGCCTCGTCGGATCTGGCGACCGCGCAGCCATCGTTGTTCGACAGCACCACGACGGGCTTCCCCCGGAGGTCGGGATCGAAAGGGCGTTCGCAGGAGACGTAAAAATTATTGCAGTCGATCAGGGCAATCATCCGGCATGTCATTCCACCGGATAGCGTCGAGCGATCCCGGCGACGACGCCCCATATCTCGGTGCTTTCGAGAACCGGAAGCGGCGGATAATGGTCGTCTGATCGAGCCTCGAGCCACAGTCGGCCGTCTCGCTTCGTCAGCACTGAACCGCGCCGGGTTTGCCGGAGGCTGTTTGGTTTAAGTTATGCGGCCATGGCTGGTTCGTTCAGTATGGCGTAGTACTGCTCCTCGGCTTCGGCTGGCGGAATGTTGCCGATGGGCTCCAGAAGTCGTCGATGGTTGAACCAGTCGACCCATTCCAGGGTCGCGAATTCCACCGCTTCGAAGCTGCGCCGCGGTCCGCGCCGATGGATGACCTCGGCCTTGTAGAGGCCGTTGATCGTTTCGGCGAGCGCGTTGTCGTAAGAGTCGCCGACACTTCCGACGGACGGCTCGATCCCGGCCTCCGCCAGTCGCTCCGAGTACTTGATCGTCACGTATTGAACGCCCCTGTCCGAGTGGTGAATGAGGCCGTCGCCATGAACGGGACGCCGCTCATGAAGTGCCTGTGCCAAAGCATCGAGGACGAACCCGGCATGCGCCGTCCGGCTCACCCGCCAGCCGACGATGCGGCGCGCGAATACGTCGATGACGAAGGCCGCATAGACGAAACCCTGCCAGGTGGCGACATAGGTGAAATCCGAAACCCAGAGCCTGTTCGGCGCAGGAGCCTTGAACTGGCGGTTCACCCGGTCGAGCGGACTCGGAGCCGACTTGTCCCGGACCGTCGTTCGGATCGGCTTGCCGCGGATGATGCCCTGAAGGCCCATCGCCCTCATGAGCCGGGCGACGGTGCTGGGCCACGTCGAAGCCCTCCCGCTTCGATTGCCGCCAGACCTTGCGCACGCCGTAGACGCGGAAGTTCGCCTCGAACACACGGCGTATCTCGATCTTCAATGCAATGTCGCTGCGGGCGCGGACCGACAGCCGGTCCACGTCCAGGCGTTTGGCAACGTTCTCGTAGTAGGTTGATGGGGCAATCGGCAGCAGTCTGCAGATCGGCTCGACCCCGAATACCGAGCGGTGTTCGTCGATGAAGGAGATCATCGCTTTAATGGGCGGTCGAGCTCCGCCATCGCGAAATAAGCGGACGCTTTGCGCAGTATCTCGTTGGCCTGCCGAAGCTCGCGGTTCTCCCGCTCCAGCGCCTTCATCTTCTCGGCGACTTCGCTGGGAAGTCCGGGCCGGGAACCATCGTCCACTTCCGCCTTCTTCACCCATTCATTGAGCGTCTGCGCCGTGCAGCCGATCTTGGCGGCGATCGAGGAAACCGCTGCCCATCGCGAGGAATATTCGACTTGGTGATCCAAAACCATCCGCACTGCTCGGGCGCGGGCTTCCGGTGAAAACTTGTTTGTTGTCTTGCTCATATCGGCTCCACTTTCTCAGAAGTTGGAGCCTCCGGCAAACCCGGCGCGGTTCAGTCCATTATGACCAAAGAGATCACCCACATACATTCTTGTGATACAACCAAATGCCTAGTTGGTCGCCTTGAAGGGATCAGAACCAACGACCCTGTTGTTACTAAGCCTTCCGTCTCGCATCCCCTCGTAGCAGACATCGGCTCGGTCTGAACTAGCGCGACCGATTCGGAAGCGGGTGCGGGCTGCTGCTCACGTTGTACGCAGACGGTCGATCAGCGGCAAAGATCTCGAATGGCGCATAGCAGACGCCGTTTGGAAGCCAGGAACTCAAGATAATCGCACGCGACACCTTAGCAGCCCGAAATTAAGCCGAAGCGAAGGGCCTGTCAGACTACTACAGGTTTACTCGTAATTTTATTCAGTTAAACTTTAGATACGAATCGCTCAATTGATGGAGTAAGCATGGCAAAGTCTCCGAATACTGCTCCTGAGGCTGCGGGCAAAAAAACCGGATCGAAGAACAAGATAACCTTGACGATTGTTGTGAATGGCGAACCGGTTTCTGTTGAAGCCAATGTTAATGCACCTCTTCATACAGCAATCGCCAAGGCGCTGGAGGAATCAGGCAACGTAGGTCAGCCTCCTGAGAATTGGGAACTCAAGGATGAGAACGGGACAGTGTTCGACGCGAGCAAAAAGATTGAGGATCTTGGAATTACAGCCGGACAGAAGCTATTCCTGAGCCTTAAGGCTGGAGCCGCAGGTTGACCGAAAGTCAGTTCGTCGACGAGGCGGTTTCTCGACGAAAGTTCGAACGCGAAGTCGCACAGTATCGGGAGCTTGAAGACTCGTATCGCCGGCGAGGTTGGTTCCTTTTGGACGCCACGTTTCCTACTGTCTTGGTTTTGTTTGTCGCATTGAAGGTCACACCCCGGTCGCTTGTGTGCGCGGTACGCCTGGATTTCACGAACTACGACCTTGAGCCACCGTCGGTGACGTTCGTTGATCCCTCAACTGGGACTGCATTGCCGGCGAAAAGCCTGGGTTTTAAGATGCTGCGTCTCAACGGTTTGAAAGAAGCGTCGCCAGAAACCGTAACCACTCTGGCGCAACAACAGCGGCTATCTGTTCAAGAGCTGCTTCAGGCCCATAGCCCCGACGAGACCCCGTTCCTTTGCCTTCCCGGGGTTCGAGAATATCACGATCATCCGGCTCATACAGGTGACTTATGGCTATTGCATCGTCGCTCTGGCGAAGGCTCGTTGCACTTTATTCTCGAACAAATTTGGGCCAGCGGGATCAATCCAATACGGATGCTAGAGTACCAAATTCAAATGAACTTCTCAGGCTTCCAGATGGACGCAGCGGCTCTACCCAGGTAATTGGTCTCGCCGCTGTCGAACGCTTCGTAGTTCCGCGCGCGGCCGTCAACGATGTGCATGAGCATCTGGCAGAGGTAGGCCGCTCTGGATACGAGGGACTGGGGCTCTGGGTGGGGACCGTGGCAGCCGAAATCGCAACCGTCGAGCGAGCGCTCATCCCTCAGCAACGCCTTATTCGATCCGCGGCGGGAGTCGGCGTTCACGTCGACGGAACCGAGTTGCATCGCATAAACATGTGGCTCTTCGATAACGGGCTTCGCATCCTCGCGCAGATTCACAGTCACCCTAGTGACGCGTACCACTCCGATACAGACGACGAATACGCGTTGGCAACGGCGGTCGGCTCGCTCTCGCTTGTCGTGCCGGACTTTGCGACAGGTCCCACTGATCTCTCGCAGACCGCTGTTTACCGGCTCAACAAAGCGGGAAAGTGGATGGCGGTGTCGCAGGAAACGGTGAACCGTCTCATAGAAATCGTGGATTGAAACATGGCATTGGCGAAATACTTCGTTCGCGCGGCCACGGCGGCGTCACAAATTCTCCAGGGCTTCGACCCCAAGGATTTTGAGGACCTGCTCAACGACCTAGTGATCGGAATTGCGTTTGATGAGCAGGCATGCGCGACCGAGGGCAGAGCGTCACTCGATCTCCTGGTCAGGTTGGTGGCGCGCCTCTATCCGACCATTTGCCTGTTGCCTTCGGGAGAGGAGGCAAAAAAGCTAGCCAAGAATCTCGCCTCACTGGCTCGCTCAATCAACGAAGACATCACAATCGCTCGCCGTGGATCATCGGCGCTTTCGCATTGTCTGGTTGTTGGCTCTACCAACCCCGAAATCTCCTGCCCAAAGTTCTTCCTCGGCTCTGACGGGTGGATTGCAAAATTCTCCCCAGAGGAGCCGGTCGGAACCGCCTGCAGTAACAATGCTTTCGGCGCAGGTGCCGCCGCGTGCATTGCTGCGTCGAACTTATTTCGACATATATTCAGAGATCAGATCCCCGGTGCGACAGTGGACAAGGCGGTCACGTTTTCCTTGTTTGACTACGCTCCTGGCTCGCGCGCTAACCCGCCACTTTCCGACACCGCGCTCGATGATTTATTCCTTCTCGGGCTAGGCGCGATCGGTAACGGCGCAGTGTGGGCGCTCTCCCGCGTTCCGCACTTGCAAGGGCACTTGCAGGTGGTTGATGGCGAGCAGGTAGACCAAGGGAATCTTCAGCGTTACGTGCTGGCGCTCGAGCGGGATATTGGCCAGAGCAAGGTGAAGCTTGCTTGGCGATACCTGAAAGCTCAACGCAACCTTACAATCGACGGCCATAGCGCCAGATGGCAAACGCTGCCAATCATCCGCTCCATGCAGCATGTGGCAGTCGCACTAGATACGGCGGCGGATCGAATTGCAGTACAAGGTACGCTACCTCGCTGGACTATCAATTCTTGGACTCAGCGCGGTGACCTCGGAGTGTCGCACCACGGATTTGAGGGGGAGATGGCATGCCTTGCATGCTTGTATATACCGAACGGAACGGTTCCCGACGAGGACCAAGTCATTGCCGAGGCCCTCGGCCTCGAGGACCGGAAAATAGATATAGTGCGACCTATGCTTCACGATGGTGCCCCCGTTAGCGAGGAATTGATGCGAGATATCGCAAGCCGGCTGACAGTCCCCGTTGAGCCACTCCTTCAATTCGTAGACCAGCCCTTGAGGAACCTTTACCGAGGCGCCATCTGCGGCGGCGTTGTGTTTGAGCTCACAGCTGGGAGCAAGCCGGTGCGTGTCGAGGTTCCGATGGCTTTCCAGTCGGCGATGGCCGGCATCATGCTGGCCGGAGAAATCATCAAGCAGGCGGCAGGCAATGCGCCAGATTGGACCACTGCCAAACTTAATTTGCTACGCAATATCCCTAGTGACATAGTCACAGAGCGGCGCAAGAAGGATCGGCTGGGTCGCTGCATTTGTCAGGATGAGGATTACTTAGACGTTTACCGCGCCAAGTACCAGGCACCGGAGGTAGGCGGCTTCGGCAAAAAATGATCCTTGTTTGCCGACAAATCAGTCCTCAGAGTCGCGCCATCCCGTCCTTCACGTCACGTCGCTAGATGGAGCTGTACTGCGATGCTTACTTAGCAGCCGCGGCATTCACTTTCACGGCCGTATCTCTCGACGGTTCATACGGTGGAGGCCGCAGGTCAGGCCGCTTGAGCGTCGATGGTCGGCGGTGTCCAATTCCACGGAAGCAGTTGCTCCAGCCTGGCAATAAGCGTGTCAGCGACGCGGCAAGAACGTCGGCAAGCCATGCTTGCGGCTCGATGTTGTTGAGCTTTGCCGTCATGATCAGTGTGGCCATGCAGGCGGCACGATCTGCACCGCTCGGTTTGAAGCCGGGCCTGCAGATCGTCGATGAGCGGTAAACGTGACTGCGGCGGCGCTCCAAGCGTTAATCGGCGGCGGCAAGCCCGTTGATATCCCGCTCGATGTCGAACAGGGCATCGATTCAAAGTCCGAGTTCGACAGGTTCGGCAACCGCCAAGCCGGTACTAAGACCGGCTGAGACCAGCGACGCTGAAAGCGGCGATGTCGCCAACAAAAACGACCAATTTTGCTAAAGGCGCTCTTGATTGACCGAGGCCGTAGGGGCGGCGGCGGGGGCTGAAGACCGGCAAGAACAACTTTTTCTGCTCGTCGTCGTTACTACTCGCTCGGATTTTTTGATAGTGTTCCAGAAAGAGAATCAGTCGGAAGGTGGGGCACGCATGGCCGACAAGAAAGTTGTTTTTGTAGCATTTGCGATCGAAGACGTTCGTTGCCGCGACTACCTCAAGGGTCAGTCACTCAATACCCGCTCCCCATTCGAATACGTGGATATGTCGGTGAAGGAAGCTTACGATGAGGATTGGAAAGCGCGCGTGCGAACCCGCATCAGGCGGTCAGACGGCGTGCTTGTTCTCGTCAGTGAGAACTCACTCAAGTCGAGTGGTCAGAAGTGGGAGATCAAGTGCGCAAGGGAAGAGGGAAAGCTGGTGCGCGGGATGTGGTGCTACAAGGACGACCGCACCAAGATCGAAGGCCTAAATACCATGGTCTGGACTTGGGACAATATCGCGAACTGGATCGATAGCCTCTAAATGCGCAAAGCTCTCGTCGTCGGCATTGACTACTACGATAATGTGTCGCCGCTCTATGGGTGTGTGAACGATTCCTTCGCGGTCAAATCCATGCTCGACCGCCATGCTGACGGATCGGTGAATTTCGGCGTCCGCCATATCACAGGCACCGGCCCAAATGACATGGTTCCGAGGGAAGAGCTTCGGAGCGCGATCAAGGAGCTTTTCGATGGAGATGGCGAGGTCTCGCTGCTCTACTTCGCGGGTCACGGGCACGTCGAGGCGACGGGCGGCTATCTCTGCTCGTCCGAGGTGAAGACCGGCAACGACGGCGTCTCGCTGGCGGAGATCATGACGATGGCCAACAATTCTAAGATCGCCAACCGTGTCATCATCCTCGACAGTTGCCATAGCGGCGTAGCTGGAGGGAGCGCGCTTCAGCAGAAGGTTGCGGAGATCAGCGATGGCGTCAGCATTCTCACAGCCTCCACCGACGAGCAGTATGCCAGCGAGGAGAACGGTGCCGGGGTCTTCACTTCCCTTCTGGTAGACGCGCTTGGCGGGGCTGCAGCCAACCTGATTGGTGAAGTCACCCCTGGCGGCGTGTACGCTCATGTCGATCAGTCACTCGGGCCATGGGCACAACGCCCTGTTTTCAAAACCAACGTGAAGCGCTTCGTGTCTCTGCGGAAGGTTCGGCCGCCGCTTGAGCTCGGCGAGCTGCGGAGGATTTCCGAATTCTTCCCATCGGCTGGGTACCAGATGCACCTTGACCCCACCTACGAGCCGGAGCGGCAGGACACGTGGGCGACCGATCCACGAGGCATTCCCGCTCCCGATCCGGATCACAACGCCATCTTTGCTATCCTGCAGAAGTACAACCGCGTCGGCTTGCTGGTCCCCGAGGGAGCTCCGCACATGTGGCATGCCGCCATGGAGTCGAAGACTGTTCGACTGACTGCCCTCGGAGAGCACTACAGGCGGCTGGCGGCGAAGGATCTGATATAGACGGCTGATGAAACGGAAAGAAATTGAAGAGGCCCTGCAGCGCACTTTGGAAGGCCTAGCGCATATCGAACACGAGCGCTGGTCGCACTGGCAGAAGTACATGCATGCTAAGGGAATCCGGCAGACCGATGGAAGTCTGCTAATACCTGCCGACCTTGTCGCGCAGTGGGATCGTCAGATCGCGACGCCATATGCGGAGCTGTCCGAGAATGAGAAGGATGCCGATTCCGATGAAGCCGCCCCTTTGTTCC
>NZ_NWSW01000078.1:0-7621 GCF_002531805.1 Rhizobium sp. M1
CGACGTCAAATCGAACATCAAGTCCATTCCGGGCGTGGCACGTGCCCAATGGGACCCAGCTTTCGAGGGAAAAAAACGTGTCAAATATTGTATGTGAACGTGACACGGACTGCAGGCGAAAGTCTTTGCGCGCACCGTCGTCGATTTTCGTTCCGAGCACAAATAGCGGGGCGCAGTTGCCTTGGTATACTATCTACCCAACAATACAGGAGTTTTCTCCAGAAATCGGCGCCCACACTTATGAGCAATGGCTGAGAAGCCAGGGAACTGATGACGCTGTCTCGCTCTATCTCCACATTCCATTCTGCCGCTCGATGTGCTGGTATTGTGGTTTTCCGACTAGCATCACTCGTCGGGACACTTTGATAACCGATTATCTAGCAATGCTGCGCGAGGAAATCCGCCTGGTCGCCGAGCAAGTGCCGCAGGCACTCTCCGTGGGTGACGTGCACTTTGGCGGCGGATCCCCGACCATTATGCCATCGGCAGACTTCCTATCGCTAATGGAACTCCTGCGCGGCCGTTTTGCGCTTGAGCGAGGTGCAACCATTGCCGTTGAGGTCGACCCGCGCACGTTCACCACCGATATGGCCGAAGCCCTAGAAAGAACCGGTGTGAATCGCGCAAGCGTCGGTGTGCAGAGCTTCGATCCCGTCGTACAAAAAGCGATCAACCGGATTCAGAGCGAGGCGCAAGTGATGACCGCCGTCGAAAACCTCCGCCTGTATGGGGTCAGGCGTATCAATTTCGACTTGATGTTCGGTTTGCCGAACCAAACCGTCCAGTCCTGTCTCGAGAGCGCTATGTTAGCTATTGCGATGCGTCCCGACCGCCTCGCGGTTTTCGGTTACTCCCACGTTCCATCTTTTCGAAAAAATCAGCGCTTGATTGACACAGCAGCACTGCCCGATATAGCCGCGCGAGCTGAGCAGGCCTCAGCCATGGCCGATACGTTAGTTGCAGCAGGCTATCTGCAAATTGGTCTCGACCATTTTGCTTTGCCGGCTGACGAGCTTGCAATAGCACAGAGAGCTGGTCGTCTGCGCCGAAATTCGCTTGGTTACTCTGCCGAAACCTGCTCAACTGTCATCGGTTTGGGCGCGTCCGCCATTGGTCGTTGCGGCGACGGTTACGTTCAAAACGATCTCACGCAAAGCTGTTATAACCGGAACATAGCATCCGGCCGCTTGGCGATCTCAAGGGGCTACCGTTTAACTACCGAGGATCGCGTAAGAGCTGCAATCATCGAACAGCTCATGTGCTACTTGGAGGCGGACATATCAGCAATCTGTACGGCTCAGGGATTTGATCAGACCCATCTAGTGAGTTCAGCTAAGCAGCTAGAGATTCTGGCTGAGGATGGAATCGTTGAATTTGACAACGGTTTAGTCCGTGTGCGGCACGAACGTCGCTCTGCCCTTCGCCATGTCGCTGCCGCGTTCGATGCTTATCTTGGCCGCCAGCCGATCTAGACTTGCAAACGGAGGGCCTTGGAGTGATCACATAATCGAGCTCGAGTTCGTCGAGATGTTAGGCAGGAGGCAAGCCCCCAATTGCTCGATTTTAAATCGATCGCTGAATTCGCAGTCCATGGCATGTGTCGGTCTCGATCGCGTCACAGTTCAGCTCTCGCCACTGGCAAAGAAATCCGCCGTCAAATATCGTGAAAGGTCTGGCGCAGCACGGCTTCACCGGCTCGGTTGCGCGCGCCAACTTGAAGCAGGCGACACCTTCGTTCAAAACGGACCAGACGCCCGGACAGTTCAGCTTGACGCCACCAATGCGGCTTCGATTGCGCAGGCGGCGGAGACGCGCATCCAGGAAACCTGCGGCAGGCTCGATGTTCACAGTGGCGATCGAGCGCGGTTAAATGCCTAGAACATGGCCTAAACACTCTTGTCGTTGATCTCGACGAAATGGGACCGTGTTCGGACCCCAATTATTTGTCCTTGCCCTACACAGGTGATGCTGCCGCTGGCTCCACTACATGCCCGGGGCGACAGGTTGTTGCACTGCGACAGTTCACCGTTCAAACCGCTCCAGCATTGTTCTCAACTGCGCGTTTTGCAGCCTTAGCTTTCTGGCTAGCTGCCCCCTGAGCACCCTGATGTCTTCGTCGAGGCTCATCTGGTCCGCAGTGTGAACTGCCGGGGCAGCGTTTGCAATCGCGGCTGATGCCTTCTTACGCGGGGCGACCTCGAGAGTTCGCTCGAGCCCCGTAGCATCGTGCCCAGCGGCGATGTCGGTACCAAGCCCGCCGAATGGAGGTGGATCGGCCGCCTCAACGTTTTTGGCATCTTGGCCTTCGACCTGATCGTGGCCACCGATTCCGACTTCTTTAGAAACAACAAACTCGGTGGAAATTGCAGGAGAATGGCCGTGACGGGGAGGCCCCTCGCTTGCCGGTCGAACGGCGCTTATCAGGCTCTTCTCGGCAGGCGTTTCGGTCGGACCGGCAATGGCCAATGTGTCCGGCGTAACCTTCTGGTCCGAGCCGTTTTCTCGCTTTTGTTCGCGACCCGGTGAGATCAGTCGGGCAAGAAGTTTCCAGGGAGACGCCATCTATCCGACCTCGCGTTTTATCCCGCAAGCAGGCAGTGAGTTTGGGGTCCGGCAACAGCATTACCGTTGCCGAATTGTTTGTCTCGATAAGAATGTAGATACGGTCGCTTATTGACCGGCTGCTTATATCAATCGAGCTTGAGCCGTTTGCGCAGATCTTCATTTTCAGCGCGAAGTTTTTCAGCAAGAAGCTTGCGCAGCCGCTGATTTTCCTCTTCCAACTGCAAAATGTCTGCCATTTCATCGCTCGCCGTCATCGGGGCAGCCGGCGCTGCCTGCACAGCCTTTGGAGCACGGCGCACAGGTGCGCGTTTGGCGCTCGCCGTGGCTTCGATAGCCTTTGTCTTGCGCCCTCTCCTCTTCACACCACCGTCCCCGGCCAGCGCAGCTGCCGGCTCTGCCGTAGCGTCAGCTAACGCGGTCTCGAGTGCCGCGACTTTTTTGGCGCGCGGTTTGCGCTGTTTCTTCGGCGCATTAGGCGTTTCGACAACGGTCTGTCCATCGACCTTGGTTGTCGTATTAGTCTCGTCGGCCATGCTCATCTCCTGTGTATCTGATGCAGTTGTCGACGGCCCGAGAGGCGCTGTCAACAACTGCTCGGCCTGATCTTGTTCCGGCAAAGACATTTCGCTGTCGGGTTTGCCACTCTGAGAGCTACCTGACAGAAAAGGCAATGCCTCTTCCTCTAGATCGCGCGCGACTGACTTTAGATCCACATTGCCCCAGATCGAGTTCGATCTGGCATCAAGTTTTCGCCTGCCGTTCTTGTACTCGACGGCAAAACTGCGTTGCACTTTTTTCAATGTAAGAGGCCTTGGAGAATCCACGGGGTGGCTGATGTTATGCTGGAACAGCACGAATAGCGCCTACCGGACTACCAGTCTATACCCACGGTCTAGCCTGAGGCCAATTTTTAGCGCCGCATTATTTTTTTGGAGTTACCGCGGCCTCTGCCGATTTATCGTCCCGGTCCCTAAAGTGGTGAAGGAGCCGCGCACCAACCCAGGCTTCTCTTTCGTCGGCTGGCGCTTCAACGACCAGATGCTTCGCACTTACGCCGGGGAAAATGTTGAAGCGCTTGGCCCACGTTTCGCAGCACTCGCAGCGGCAGTGCTGACCAAGGCCGAACGCAGTTTCCTTGCAGCTAGCGCCGCCATTAGGCTCATTGATGTGCCGAGACGAACATGCGGCTTGGCTTTGTCGGCTGAAACAAGAGTAGCGAAGGAGTGTTGCTTTTATGACAAGACACGAGGAGTTTGTCGGTCGAATGTCACAGGCGGATCTGCCTTGCACACGGCCGCCATAGAGAGAAGGATGGGGTCGCCGCTCGCTTCACTGCTGAGTCACGCCATCGTTTTCGTGAATGCATTCCATCCAAACAATCGATTTTACTGATCGAAACGGTTGCCATTAGAAGACGCTGAAGAAGCGTTTTGTAAAAGCCGTAATTCGGAGTTCTTAAAATGGGTCCTCGGGTGCCGTGGAGACTGTGCTGGGAAAACGAGATGAGGCAGTCGGTCTGCTGCCTGGTCTCGATCGTTATCTTGCGTTCGACGTGATCGGGTAGAATCTTGGTCGTTGCTTCTCGACGTTTCAGTGGGCTCTCACGGGACGCACTTTTGCCCCGGTCGATGCCGCCTCCTATTCGTCTTCACCGCGCGCTGGTCATCTTTCTACTGCTTCCCCTTCTCGCGTTGTTGCAGATCGGTTCTCACGCCGTGGGCGCCGTTCGACGTGATTATCAATGGCGGTCCCACCGCGTGGGAGCTGAGTTCGGTACTGGCGCATATGCGAATGACGGAGGCCGGCGGCGGAATTCTGTGTGCTATGCCTCGGAGCCAACGCAGGCGCACTCGCCGCTGCAAGGATACGGTCTGCGACCTTTGCAGCGACCACCAAACGTCGTTGTGGCTGTCGGGCGGAAAGATGAAGGACTGGGTAATGTGGATACGTTACGCGGCGTTACTGCCCAAATGCTTCGGTCTGGGGCTCTGTTAGCGCCGATTGTCGGCAATCTCACCGATCCGGTCACGATCTGATTTCGGCTTCGACCCGTGAGCTCTAGCTGCACTGTCAAGCGCCACCCTATGAAACTACGAAAGCCGTGGCCAGGCCAGAGCGACCTACCTTTCGAAACGAACTGGAGAGCAACATGCTGTGTCTAGGGCTCAGTGGCGGTCTAAGCAGAGTCTACGAAAATTCGTTCGATCTACCGAACACCTTTATGCACGATGGGGCTGCGGTTCTCGTTCGCGACGGGCGAGTGATAGCGGCGGTCGAGGAGGAGCGCCGTAACCGGATCAAGCACTCCAACAAGCTACCAACGCGTTCGATTCAATATTGCCTCGCATCTGCAGGTGTTCACCTGAGCGACATCGACCGCATCGCATATTATGCGACCGAGGCCTATTGCAACGCTGTGCTCGAGCGCGTGCGCCTCTCTCACCCAAGCACCCCAATACCGGATGCGAGACTGTTGTTGTGCGGATTACTCGGGCAAGAATTTGGTGCCGAAATTGATCCCTCACGTGTGTCCTTCGTGAGCCACCATATGTCGCACGCCGTGAGCTCGTTTTTCATGTCGGGCTTCGAGCGAAGTTTGGTCCTCTCAATTGACGGCGGTGGAGACTTTCTTTCGGGGCTTTTGGCGATTGGTTCCAGCACGGAGATTGAGCCACTCGTGACATTCCCGGAGAATGATTCTCTAGGGCTGCTATACTTGGAAACGATCCGCTACCTAGGTTATGGCGCGTTCGATGAATATAAGATCATGGGTCTGGCACCTTACGGCAATCCCGCTTCGTATCGCGAGATCTTCGAACAATTTTACGAACTCCTAGACGACGGTGGTTATCGGGTCCATCTCGACCGAGTTGGTCCTACGTTGCTCAGTAACATTCAAATACGCCAGAAAGGCATGCCGTTCACGCAGCAGCATAAAGATGTGAGTGCTTCACTGCAGGAAGCACTGGAACGGATCGTGTTCCACGTCCTACGGCATTACACCAAGGTTACGGGCATCGAACGACTGTGTTTGGCCGGAGGAGTGGCTCACAACTGCACTTTGAATGGCAAGCTGCTGTACTCGGGGATGTTTGACGACATCTTCGTGCAACCGGCTGCCCATGACGCTGGCTGCGCACTAGGCGCCGCATTGATGGCGTCTCATGATCTGGGGCATCCGGCACCTCGTGAGCGTTTGCAAAACGTCTATTGGGGACCCGACCTGGAGAGCGAAGGAAGCGTGGAGGAGGAACTTTTTGCTTGGGGCCAGCATCTCGAAATTGAACGCAGTGATGACGTGACAGGCAAAGCAGCCGAATGGATTGCTGATGGCGCCGTGATCGCCTGGGTGCAGGGGCGTTCGGAGTTCGGTCCACGGGCGCTAGGCAACCGGAGTATTCTTGCTGATCCGAGGCCGGCGTCAAACAAGGATCGAATTAATATGATGGTCAAGAAGCGGGAAGGCTACCGCCCATTTGCTCCCTCGGTATTGGAGGAGGACGCCGTGGAATTTTTTGATCTGCCAGGTACCTTGCGCAAATTTCCTTTTATGAATTTCGTAGTGTCTGTGCGCGAACCCAAGCGTAGTTCGCTAGGCGCCATCACGCACGTAGATGGTACGGCTCGTTTGCAGACAGTGTCACGCGAGACAAATCCCGCATATTGGGAGCTAATCAATGCTTTCGGGAAGCGAACCGGCGTTCCGATCTTGCTCAACACGTCGTTTAACAACAACGCCGAGCCGGTAGTGGATTCGGTTAGGGATGCCGTAACGACTTTTTTGACGACCGACCTGGATGCACTTGTGATCGGTCCATTTCTCGTCAAGAAGCGAATCTCAACGATGGAGGAGTGGAATAAACTAGCAGTTTCCTTGCCACCTTACGCAAGTCTCCATCAGGCGCGTGCATATTCCACCCTGGATCGGCAAGAGACTGTATGTGAGATCCGCACAGGCGCCTCCAGCCTGCAGGCCGTGCGTATTTCACCGGAGTTGTTTGAACAGCTAATTAGGATTGAGGGAGAAGCCCTGGTTGGCGACATTTTGGATGGAATCGCGCCGGTTTCAGGTAGTCGTGAGACTTTCCTAAATGAACTTCGGCAGATTTGGGAGCAGCGTTGCATATGCTTAAGCCCGGTACGTGGCCGCAAATCACAGGTATCCGTCCCCGCTGGGGCCTCGGTGAGTAGTGGGCTTTCAGCATAGCTTGGGGTCGCTTCGTTACGCCAAACAAACTCGCGAATAACAAAGCCCGCGACCGACAATGCGCCGTGCCCACCTAATCGCACGGGAAGCGTCAACAACCATGTCGAAAGAAGGGCCAAATGGCTCGGTATTTCAGTGATATCCTGCCCGAGCTCGTTCAGCAGGGGCACTTCGAAAAGTTAAGGAGACTGTGATGGATCCGGTGTGTGAGTTAAACGTACATCGACAGATCGTTTCGCTTCTCGATAAGCCTAACCCTGTAATCTTTGACATTGGGTGCAATGACGGAAGCGATGCTCAACGCTTTCTGCGCCTTCTTCCGAGCGCCCAGCTCTATTGCTTTGAGCCAGACCCCAGAGCCGCTGCACGCTTCAAGGAGAAAATGGGTTCTGATCGGGATCGGATGAGGCTATCCGAGGTTGCGATCAGCGACCGAAACGGGATGATCGAGTTTCATCCCAGCAATGGCAATGACAGCGCTAAGGAATGGGATCTCTCGGGCTCGATACGCCGTCCCGAGAACCATCTTTCTGAGTACGAGTGGGTTCGGTTTGACCCTCCGATTTCGGTTGAGACTAGGAGGCTGGATGACTGGTGCAGCGAAGCTGGCCTAGAGAACATAGATCTCATCTGGATGGATGTGCAGGGAGCCGAGGCCGACGTTATTGCCGGTGGCAATCAGATCCTGATGAGAACGCGTTACATATATACTGAGTATAGTGATCATGAGCTCTATGAAGGCCAGCTTCCCCTGCGCGCCATTCTTGATCTCTTACCTTCCTTCCAGATGGTAGTTGAGTATCCCCGAGGAGTGAACCGCCCCCAAACGTTGGACCAGCGCAGGCTAGA
>NZ_NWSW01000079.1:0-5476 GCF_002531805.1 Rhizobium sp. M1
GCTTCTTGTCCCAGCACTCGCCGATATTCGGGCAGCCTGCCTCCTCGCAGACGGTGACGAGCTTATGCTCCTTCACGATCGCCCGCGTTTCGGCATAGCCTTTGGAGGTCGGCGCCTTGACGCGGATCCAGTCCGGCTTGCGCATGACTTCCGTATCCGGCCGATGCGCCTTTTCCGGATGGCGCACGCGCTTGGCGTCGGGATTGATCGTGTCGAGAATGCTCACCATCCGATTTGCCTATCCGTCACTCTATCGTTGCCAGCTCCGCACCGAGCGCGACCACCGCGCCTTGTGCGGCCTTGATGGAAATGCGACCGGCCTTCGGCGCCAGCACCCGGGTTTCCATCTTCATTGCCTCGATCACGGCGACCGCCTCGCCTTCGGCAACGTGCGCGCCATCTTCGACGTTCCATTTTTGCAGGGTGCCGGGGATCGGCGCCGTCAGCGCATTGCTGTTTGCACTGGCGGATACAGGGCCTGACGTCGTTCTTGGAACCGCAGCGCCCGAAAGCAGCCCAGCCGGAAGGGCGAACGCATGGCGTTTGCCGTCGATCTCGATGAAGCTTCGCAGCAGCCCGCCTTCCACCGGATCAACTCGCGGAGCCGGCTCGACTCCACGGAACTCTGTCTCGATCCAGTTGGTGAAGACTTTGAACCCATCCTCGCCGGTGAAGGCCGGCTCCTCCAGCACGGCCCGGTGGAACGGCAGCACGGAGGCGACGCCTTCGATCTTGAACTCGGCAAGTGCCCGGCGGGCGCGGATCAACGCTTCCTCGCGGGTCGCGCCGGTAACGATCAGTTTGGCCATCATCGAGTCATAAAGGCCGGGAATTTCGGAGCCGGCTTCGACGCCACTGTCGAGCCGGATGCCAGGACCGGACGGAGCGCGAAAACCCGTGATCAACCCCGGTGTCGGCAGAAACCCACGGCCCGGATCCTCGGCATTGATGCGGAACTCGAAGGCATGGCCGCGTGGGCCAGGTGTCTGCGTGACCGACAGCGGCAGCCCATCGGCGATGCGCAGCTGCTCAATGACAATATCGACACCAGTCGTTTCCTCCGTCACCGGATGTTCGACCTGCAGGCGAGTATTGACCTCGAGGAAGGAAATGACGCCATTCTGCGACAGAAGGAACTCAACCGTACCGGCGCCGGTATAGCCGGCCGAGGCGCAGATCGCCCTGGCGGCATCGTGAATGCGGCTGCGCTGCTCCTCGGAGATGAACGGTGCCGGCGCCTCTTCGACCAGCTTTTGATTGCGCCGCTGCAGCGAGCAATCGCGAGTGCCGAGCACCACCGTATTGCCGTGGCTGTCGGCGATGATCTGCGCCTCGATATGGCGTGGTTTTTCCAGGAATTGCTCGGCATAACATTCACCGCGCCCGAAGGCTTCCTTCGCCTCGCGCACGGCGGATTCGAAGAATTCGCCGACATCCTCAATGCGATGAACGACCTTCATGCCGCGGCCACCGCCACCGAAGGCAGCCTTGATCGCCAGCGGCAAACCGGCTTGCCGGGCAAAGGCGATAGCTTCCTCGGCGGTGGCCAGAGGACCGTCCGATCCTTTGACAAGAGGCGCCCCGACCTTTTCGGCGATCCGTCGTGCTTCCACCTTGTCGCCAAGCGCCGTGATCACCTCAGGTTTGGGACCGACCCAGATGAGGCCGGCATCAATGACGGCGCTGGCGAATTCGGCACGCTCGGACAAGAATCCGTAACCGGGATGGACCGCATCGGCGCCGGCCCGTCGCGCGATTTCCAGGATCTTTCCGATATTCAGATAGGTGTCGACCGGGCGACCGGCGCCCAGGCAATAGGCTTCGTCGGCAAGGTCGACATGGAGCGAGGCAGCATCGGCATCCGAGTAGATCGCGACCGAGGCGACGCCATAATCGCGCGCGGCGCGGCTGATGCGGATGGCGATTTCGCCGCGATTGGCAATGAGCAATTTTTTCATCGGTTGATTTCCCTGACGAGCGCATCGAATGCGGCGACGACATTGAAGCGGATGTTGGCGCCGATCGGGATCTGGCCGGCGAGATCAAGGTGGTGGCTGGCCACGACACCGATCACCGGGTAGCCGCCAGTCAACGGATGATCGGCCAGGAAGAGCACCGGTTGCCCGCTGTGCGGCACCTGGATTGCCCCAAGGGGGGTGCCCTCCGACGGCAATTCGGCGGCATCCTTCCGCTCCAGCGGCTCGGCTCCGGCGAGCCGCATGCCGACGCGGCTCGATTCAGCTGTCACCTGCCACATTTGCGTTGTGAGTGTCTCGATACCCTTTGCTGTGAACCAGTCGGTTCGCGGGCCAAGGACAACGTCAAGAGTCACGGTATCTCCGGCTCTGGGCAGCGCTCGTGTGTCGTGCCGGAAGGGATCGACGGCAGAGACGGGTGTGTTGGCCGGCACCAGGACATCGCCTGCCGTAACCGGTGCCGGCCCGACTTTTGCCAAGGTGTCGGTGGCAGCCGAGCCGAGAATGGGTTCGACAGCGAAACCGCCGCGCAACGCTATGTAGCTGCGCATGCCTTCCGTGGGAAAGCCGAGCGTCAGTTCGTCGCCGGCATCGAGCGCGAAGGGCTGAGCGAAGGGTGCGGCGACGGAACGACCGTCTTCGGTCGATATATCAAGCGGCGCAGGTGCACCGGTCACGGCGAGCGTGACCGGTCGATCGACTTTGAGGGCGAAGCCGCCGAAAGCAATTTCCAAGACAGCTGCATTGCGCGGATTGCCGACATACCGATTGGCCTCCATCAGGCAAGCACGGTCGAGCGCGCCGGATTCCGATACGCCTTGGTCACTGCTGCCGGACCGACCGAGATCCTGAAACAGCGCGGGTCGATCGGCGCGGGTGACGAAAAGCCCTGCCGCGGGTTGCACGGCTTCAGGCTCCGGTACAGCGGCAGCTGCAACCAGGGCGCCTTTTGCGATTTCACGAAAGTGGACGCGGTCGCCCGGGGCCAGAAGTGCGGCGCGCGGTCGTTTGATGTCCCACATCTTCAATGGGGTTGTGCCGATGAGCTGCCAGCCGCCTGGACTGTCCGAGGGATAGACGCCGCCGAATTTGCCGCCGAGCGCCACGGAACCCGCAGGAATGCGCACGCGCGGGCTCTTGCGGCGTGGCAGGTCGAAGTCCGGATCGTCCGAGGTCATATAGGCAAAGCCGGGAGCAAAACCGGTGAAGGCAACCGTATAGGTGGCTTCCGTGTGGCGGCGGATGACGTCATCGACCGACCAGCCGAGGATTTCAGCTACTTCGGCAAGGTCCTCGCCGTCATAGCGGACCGGGATCTCGATCGTCTCGCCCTGGCGAGCGCTGCGATGACCGAGATCAAGCGCGCATATATGCGCGCAAAGCCGTGCCCGATCCGTCACATGCGGATCGAAGCGGAGCATCACCGTTCGGGCGGCAGGCACCAGTTCGACGACCCCCTCCGGCCGATCGGCCAGAAGGCGATCGAGCAGCGTCAGCGTCTTTTCCAGACCGTCGAGTTCGACGAGAAAGGCATGGCTGCCGGCGGGCAGAAATCGCAGCTTGTCAGTCATGGTCGACATCCGTGAAAGGCTTGAGGCCGACGCCATTGCTCATCAATGCTTCGCGCAATCTCTGAGCGATGGCGACGGCCGCCGGAGTATCGCCATGGACACAGATCGATTGCGCTTCGAGCCTTACGTCCGTGCCATCAATCGCCGTGATGCGACCGTCCGCCACAAGCCGCAGCATCCGCTTGGCGATGATTTCCGGGTCGTGGACGATCGAGCCCGGCAAGCGGCGGCTGACGAGGCTGCCATCGGCGTTATAGGCCCGATCGGCGAAGGCCTCGCAGATAACCGTCAGCCCGGCCGCACGCGCCTGCTCGACGATGGGCGCCCCGGAAAGCGCCAGCAAGGCGAGCGAGGGATCGACCGCCTTGATACCGGTGCTGACATCGTAGGCTTGTCGGGCATCAGTGGCAATTGTGTTGTACAGTGCGCCATGCGGCTTCACATAGCGCACCCGGGTGCCTGCGGCTATTGCCAGAGCCTGCAAAGCGCCGATCTGGTAGATGGTATCACCGACGAGTTCGGCGCTGGACGGATCCATGTTGCGGCGACCAAACCCGACGAGATCGCGGTAACTGATATGGGCTCCGACCGAGACGCCGCGTTTTGTCGCTTCCTTCAAAACGGACAGGATGCCAGCCGGGTCACCGGCATGGAAGCCGCAGGCAATGTTGGCGCTGGTGACGATCGACAGCATCGAAACATCGTCACCCATTGCCCATGCACCGAAGCTTTCGCCGAGATCGCTGTTGAGGTCGATGTTTGCCATGTTTTCTGCCCTATCAGTTGCCGCTTTGCGGCTGCCGTGAAGTTTCGCGACGTCCACATCATCGGATTGGTCCGGTCCGGTCATGTCCATAGACGTTGCTCTGCCGCAGTCTTTTCACGCTCTTGCTTGTTTTGATCGCCTGTATTGATCGATGACGACGGCAAGGACGATGATGGTTCCCTTGGTGATCTCCTGGTAATAGGAGCCGATCTTCAGGAAGGTGAACCCTGAGGTGATGATGCCGAGGATGATGGTTCCGATCAGCGTTCCGGTGATGCGGCCGGAACCGCCGGCAAGCGATGTTCCGCCGATGACGGCCGCGGCGATGGCGTCGAGTTCGTAAGCGGTGCCCATGGTCGGCTGGGCCGATGCGGCCCGCGCCGCCGTGACCACTCCGGCCAGGCCCGACAGCAGTCCGGCGACGGCATAGACCTTGATCAGATGGCCGCCGATATTGATGCCGGAGACCCGCGCCGCCTGGGGGTTGGAGCCGATCGCATAGGTATATTTGCCGTAGCGCGTGTAGCCGAGGGCGATATGGGAGAGCACGGCGACGGCCAGGAAGATGAGCACCGGCAGCGGCACGGGAAAGCCGAAGACAATGAAGCTCTTGCCGAGCCAGGTGAACTCCGGGGTTAGAAGCGCGATCGGCTGTCCCATCGTGTACCACTTGGCCACACCTCTGGCGCAGACCATCATGCCGAGTGTGGCGATGAAGGGGGGAATGCCGGTCTTGGCGATCAACAGCCCGCTGAACCAGCCGGCCAGCAGGCCGACGACGAGGCCGGCGAGGATCGGCCAGATCGGCGAAAGATCGGTGAGTGCGGGATAAAGGGCGCGCACATCTGTCGAGCTTTGCGCCAGCGAGGCGGCGACCATGGCGGCCAGCCCGACCACCGAGCCGGAGGCCAGGTCGATGCCGCCGGTGATGATGACATGGGTGACGCCGACGGCAAGAATGCCGATCACCGAGACCTGCAGGATGATGATCGACAGGCGCTGCTCGTTGCCGAGGAACGAACTGCCGACGAAGACCCAGCCGAGGATCTCGAAGGCAAGGGCAATGCCGACCAGCACCATCAGCATCGACATCTCACTGTGAAACTTGCGTTTCACAACACGCTTTTCCGCCACAACCGTGGCCCCAGGGGTTATCGTCATTG
>NZ_NWSW01000080.1:0-5429 GCF_002531805.1 Rhizobium sp. M1
GAACTTCAAGAAGTAACGGCCTCACGTCACCGCTTACACACAAAGTCTTCATTCAGCCTGGATCAGCAGTTTCTCCCAGCTCGTTGAAGACTATCGGAGGACAGGAGGTGATGGATTCGCCTGCGGTGTGGGATTCCACCAATTAGGATGTTTCGGCGGCCGTCCGCGTGGCTTTGGTGGTGGGGCCAAAGCTGGTGGTGGCACGGTTATAGACGATGCCTTCTGTCTGACGCTCACCGATGACGGCAGTCTTCATCCGGTCGCAAAGCACTCCCGCGGAGCGCCGCCGACAGCCTCGAAGGCCGCGATGTGGAAACGCAGGCCGGTCATCTGATGCATGACGAAGCGTGCCCAGATGAGACGGCTATGACCCGGCACTATCGTGAACAGCCAGATGATCCTCGGCTCCCGTTAAAGTGCCGATCGCGTGACACCGCCATTTTCGCTGGCGTTAGCGTTGGTCAGGTTTACAGCAGATCACCGAGAACAGTGGACAGGTTAAACGGAACGATTCCGATCTCACCACGCGGCATCCTGTCGAGCAAGTCGACTGTGCGGGCAAAGGTTTCCACTTGCTGAAAGGCGTAATCAGGGTCGAGCCGGTCCAAGCCTCCACCCGGCAAGACCTGGCAAAGATAGTCAGGTATCGGACAGCTTGATATCGTCGGAATTCCCGATGCGTATAATGGCTGGCCTTCGCCCAACATCACCTGCGCCGCCGCTGGGGCGACTATCAGCGCGCGTACCTTTTTGCGCCCGCGTGCGGCAGCGATATACACGTCACTCATCGACTTATTACTGGTATAGATCAAATCGAGTTCCGGCTTCCCGGTGGGGGCGGGGTGCCCTTTTGCAAAGTCATCTCGCCACTCGGTACATCCAAGATGCTCAATCGTAGCTCCTGCAACGGCTTTAGCATGGCCGGGTTTGCCGTCCCACAATTCTGGATGCATTTCGAGCCAGGTCGCCGTCGCCTGATTTCCGTGGCGGCCGAACTGGGGAAGCTGGAAATGACCCGTGACGAGTACGAAGACGAGGCTTCGGTTGCGGGCAGATTTCGGTAGCGAGGAGAAATAATGCGCCAGAGCGAGTATCCCAGCACCGCCGTTCTCTTCGCACGCATTAGGTCCATCGGTGTGGGTGTTGATGATGATTGTCTCAAGCAGGTTGCTGCCCGGCAAAACCGCATAAATCGTATCGGTCGCGACGTCTTCCAACGTGCCATCCAAGGTCAGGCGACCGCTCAGACCGTGCTTGATCGCGGCTTTGACCCGCTCTCCTTCAGATTGCGCCACCCATATTGCAGGTAAGCCCCAATACGGTGTGGTGAACGGCAGCACCTGCCCTTTCAACTGCGCTTCCGAGACGCCTTCGAAAATGCAAACGACGGCTAAAACCCCTGCTTCACGCGCCTTGTCGATCGGTACGCCAAGCAAACCGGTGATAAGCGGCGTGGTCACGGATTTGGGAAAGTCGATGCCTTCCGGCAGGCTGCCGCGTCGATTGGTCACCAGTTCGAGGAATGCCGCCAGATCCCGACGCTTTACCGTCACCACCGCAATTTTGCCGCGGGCTTTCTCAAACGCCTGAACCCGACCGTTGAAAAGAACCATCTTACCCGAGATACCGCCGGGAGGTGTAAGCCCGGAATATGGGAACGGCGCCGCTACCTCAATTACATCACCATTTGACAGTTTGAACGCGGTGGTTCGTGGCATCCACCGGCGCATCGTGAGTTGATCGCGCTTCACCTCAAGGCCCATCCCTCTCAACTCACCAGCAAGATAATCGATTGCCCGTGCTTGGGCCGGGCTGCCGGTCAATCGGGGGCCGAAGCTGTTGAGCCTTTTGATCCAACTCCAAAGTTTCCGCTGATTAGGGAGTGCGGGGATGGACGGCTTCCGCTGCTCACTGAATCCGGTGCTGGGAAAAGCCGGGAATATCATCCCGGCGAGAAGAGCAGTGAGCCCAACAGTCGAAAAATCTCTTCGTTTCAAGACTAACCTCCGCGCCTTCTTATCACGAATGGAAGCGATACCTATGGCCGCACGCCCGTGTCCTAGCAAATCCAGTGCCATTAACAGCACACGTCTAATTTTCAGTTTTAAATTGAACGCGCAGTCTGAATCGGTTTTGGATCGCGTGCGAAGTCAATGCAGCTTTCAGACAGACTCCGCGCAAGCATCTGAAGTGGTTGAAGAGTCACTTTACTGATCTAGGAACGCGTCGTTGGTTCAATGCCTTTAAGAGCGACCTAATCTTGAGCCTAGTCTCGGGTCGGCCAAAAACCTTTGCCTGCTTGCAGACGACCATCAGTCGCCGAATGCAGCGGCAAGACTGTAAACTGTTGACCACGATAGGCGCTGCGCGTTGGACCTTTGTCACAACAACCTATCAAAACCCTCTATTTTATCCGGCGGACTTTCATTGCCGACAGGGTTCTGGAGCTAGCGGCAAATCGGCCCCGACTGCCAATCTATTCGATGCTTGCGTCGCTGATAGTGATGCTGGCGCCCGAACCGCCGCCTGTTTGAGGCTCCAGCCGGATAATGACGGTCTGTGGCTGACGGCAAGACGGGTCATCGGGCAAGGGAAACCCAAATCGTTGAGGCTTCGCCCCGTCCAATACCGAAAACGCCTTGTTCGGAAAAATGCCAAACCTACCAATCTCGCGAACGTTAATGCCGCAGTCAAGCGAAACGACCGTCGTCACTGGTCCTGAAGTCGACGGTTCATAACCAGTGACAGTAAGGACAACCCGCGCACTGGTATCAGCCGATGAGTGGACTGCTCTGCTCGATATGGTTATCGTCGCGGGCTTACTGGTCGTTGCCCGCATGTCGCTCTCGTTAGCTTGAACCGGGCTGACGATGCGCAGCATCGATAATGCCGCCGCACGAATAGCGATAAGCACCCAACGATGATAGCGCATCGATTTCTCCACAACCCACCCAGTCCGGATGTTAGGCGGACACTATGGCTATTTCTAGCTTTGCGGGCTCTACGGCGCCGGGTTTGCCCGCTCCCGATCCGACAGGAATGAGCTGCAGGTCGATGGCCTCGCCATCCGTCTGCCCCCTTCCGCCGTACACCCGCTGGATCGCGTCCGTCAGATCGAGGACGAAGGATGGTTTGCGATGATGGTCGCCGTCATGACCGAGAACGGCGAAAGAACCGACGTAATGGGGATCGGTGACGGGCGTATCGGCCTTGAGGTCGTTCTTGCCGAGAAACACCCGAACGCTGGTCGTGCTGGCACTGGTGATCTCGACATCGCGCAGGAATGCCAGCACACGAGGAGCGGAGGCCGCCTGCTCCTGTGCCGCGCCGAAATCCATTGTATCCATGCCGGATGGCAGAGGCGGTTGGCGGACGATCTCCTGCAATGCGCCCGCCGGGATCTTGATCGGCAGCGAAAGCGGCACGTTTTCCGTTGCCGCCTTGCTGTTGTCCGTGGAGGTGGTCGTCACGCCGGCGATTGCAGCATCGGTCGCCGTCGCTGCGATCACGGACGTGAGTTTATCGTTCAGGGCCAGCGTTTTGGCGCTCGCCGCCGCGACCTTGAAGTAGGTTCGGAAACCATAACTGTATCCGAGTTCCTCTGGAACATAAAGGTCGGAGACCTTCGGGGACCAGAAGTTGCCGTCGACATCGTAGAAATTGTCGGTGAACGGCATGTCGGCCCAGAGCCGATCCGTGCTGTTGGCGTTGCGCAAATTCCACGTCGCCCAGATGCGGTCGATGTTGCAATGATGCATGAAGAAGATCGGATCGCGGGGCGACGACATTTCCGGCATCCAGCCACCGATATTGTTGTGCACCTGATTGTGCGGTGTGTATTCCAGCGTCCCCTGCGTGCCGCTGCTGGTGGTGACCCAGGAAGGATCGAGTGAGTTCTGTCCCTCGGGGCGGGTGGTGCCGAAGACCTCGTATGGCTTCGCCGTTAGGATGGTGTTGAGAACCTGTGGCCCAACTATATTGTCCGGCATCGGCTGCGTGATTGGCCAGGTGCGCGACGAAACATAAAGTGGATTGTCCTTGCCGTCGGGCGTCTTTTGCATTGTGAACACTTCGGGCAGGTACGGATTGTCGGTCCAGTCCCAGAAGGGCATAGCGAAATCGTTGTTCTTGGTCACGTGCCGAACGATACGCTCGTACATAGCCGTATAGGCCCTGTGCCACGGCAGGAAATACCAGTTGCCATGCGGGCAGTATTTGACGACGTCACCGCTGCCGTGAATTTTCGAGAGGTTGACCCAGTTGAATTTGTCGCTGGCGGGAAGGGCGTTGAGAAGTCGCACTGCGTCGCGATAGGTCTCGATGATCGGGTCGTTCCAGGCCAAGCCCTGCAGTGAGCGCCGCCAAGGGATTGACGGTATCTGCGCGAAGGCTTTTGTCCCCGGTAGGCCGCTGGCGAGCAAGCCTGCTGCAATGACGCCACCCTGAACGATGACATGTCTGCGTGTGATGCTCATCTTACTCTCCCTTGGATTTGAATTGTCCTTCGCCAAGATTAATGCCGCTTTTAGGCCGGTTCCGCGCCGTCTGGGCGCGGGAGCAGTGGGCAATTCGCACCACCATAGAGCTTGCGTTGGCTCTTTCTGAGTTTCGGTGAATCGGCGGCACGAGAAATGAAGCAAGCGACGTGCCACTCGAAAATGCAGCGTAAAATGCGAGCTAAAAACGCTACTACCGATCGTATTCCTGCATTCCAGTTGAAATCCAGATTCCGGAAAACTTAGTATCGCATTCCATGATCGTTCGAGCGACGGCTTGCCGACCAGCCACGGCAAGCACGTTCGGTTGCGAAAACCTCAAATGATCAAGCTGAAACAGTTGTTCAGACCGGTGAGAGGGCCCAAGATGCTGAAAACGCCCTGTGCGACGATAGAGAAGCACGCATCTCGAACAGGCTTTCGCTATCGGACCCCCAGCAATGACGGAGCCGTAGCCCGCTCGCTCTCAAATTCAAAACTGCGAAGCAGGCACCACTTCGTGGCTTGACGGGTGCTTAGAGCAGAGCGGGACAAACCGATTGTCGTGATCTCGACAAATGCGACAAAGGGCGGCGGCTGTCCGACATTTGCGAGAATAGCGGCGGGATCTCCGCGCGGGCACAACGGGCTCACCAAGTGATCCCACTTTCAGTCCCATTGTGCCCACTCATTCGGGCTTACTGTCGGACCCTATTGAGACCTCGCCGCAGCTGCGGAGCCCCACTCATATCCGTTTGAATTTGGCATCAAGGCTTGACGCTTGCCGTCCACACGGGGCAATTCGGGCAGTGTATTAGCCTGCTGTCCCGCTCGTTTCCTGACCCGACATCACAG
This sequence comes from Rhizobium sp. M1, assembly GCF_002531805.1. Classification (NCBI taxonomy): domain Bacteria; kingdom Pseudomonadati; phylum Pseudomonadota; class Alphaproteobacteria; order Hyphomicrobiales; family Rhizobiaceae; genus Rhizobium; species Rhizobium sp. M1. The sequence continues at coordinate 5,331 of NZ_NWSW01000080.1, forward strand.
CGGGCAGGCTGATTTGGGGATCATCGCTCATTTGGGCCAATGGTCTCAAGTGTCAGATACCCGGCACGCTGGACGGCCCATTCGTCATTCTGTTCGAGC
>NZ_NWSW01000081.1:0-5140 GCF_002531805.1 Rhizobium sp. M1
CCGTTGCGAGTTGGTCGTGAACGAAGTCCATCGCCCACGTTCCGATCACCGCCGCTTCAAGTTCACAGCCGACAATGTTGCCATGCTGCTTAACCGTGACGTTCACAACCGTTTTCAATCCTCGAGCCGACAGGGCCTACACGGATCACGACCTTGGCGCCCGCCATAATCGAGCGTAAGGGCCATCAGTTCTCACTAGGTCAGCGTGCTTTCCCTCCTCAATGACCCGCCCCTTGTCCAGGACCACAATATTGTCCGCCCCACGAACGGTGCTCAACCGATGAGTGATGACTATGATGGTCTTCCCAGCGCGAGACAGATCCTCAACAACCCGCAGCACAAATTCTTCGGCTGCCGAGTCCAGAGAGGAGGTCGCTTCGTCAAGGATTAGAACGTCGGGATCCCGGTACAGGGCCCGAGCCAATGCGAGGCGCTGCTTCTCACCTCCGGAGAGGCGAACCCCGTTCTCGCCCAGATGGGCCTGGAACCGCCCGGGCCAGCGCTCGATGCACTCCCGCAGTCCTATTCGATCACAGATGCGTACGATCTTATCGAACTCCGGTTCGAACTCGCCCAGGGCGATGTTCTCGATCACGGAACCGGAGAAGACGTCTATCGATTGCGGTACTGCAGCCATGACCTTGTGCAGTGATGCGCTCGAGAAATCCTGGAGGGCATATTGGCCGATCCGAATGCATCCATCCTCAAGCTGGTAGACATTCTGCAGCAGAGCCGCAAGGGTGCTTTTGCCCGAGCCGCTCTCACCCACGACGGCCGTCAACTCTCCTTGGCGAAAGGAGACGCTTAGATCGCTGAAAACCTCCGCCTGCGCGCCATAGCGGAATGTGACGTTCTCCAGGCGAATATCTCCGAGATCGGTCTTCGTAGCATCGATGCCGCTGCTGCTTGCCGACTCCAGTTCAAAGATCTCGAAAAGTCTATCCGCCGCGATAAACGCGTCTTGAACGATCCGGTTGGTCTGGATCAGGCGGGCGACCGGCCGGGTGATATAGCCAAGCAACGTATAGCAGGACAGCAATTCGCCGGGCGTGACGGCCTGTTCGAGCGCAAGCGTGGTTCCAAACCACATCAGCACGATGGTGAACAGGACCGACAGCAACGTCGAGGCGTTGTCGCCGCAGATTGAGATCAGCCCGGAGCTGTAGACGGAATGCAGCATCTTTACGAAGCGGGTCTCCATTTTGAAGTTTGCGAAGCTCTCGACGCCGGAAGTCTTAATGGTGGAGACAGCTCCGAGTGATTCTACCAGTTGCGCCTCGAGTTTGGCGTCATTTTCCATGATGACTCGTTGGAGATTTCGATTCATCCGATTGATGGCCCAATATACCAGGATGTACATTGGAATGGCGAGCGCCACGATCAAAGCAATATTCCAGGAATAGATGAACATCATTCCGAACGAGAACAGTATCATTAAAATGTCAACAAACATGTTTATCGAAACGTCGTTCAGGAAGCTCCTGATTTTCACAGCGTCGTTCATGCGCGACACGATTTCTCCCATGCGCATGCTATCGAAGAACTTCTGGGGCAGGGCCAGGATGTGATTGTAATAGCCGAGGATCAAGCATACGTCGATCTTCTGCCCCGTCTGCAGGACGAGTCGGCCTCTTAGGAGGTTGATCAGGATCTGTATCGCTAGGATCAGCAGCATTGCGATGCTCATCAAGTTGAGCAGGTTGCGGTTTCCCGCTGGGATCACGTGATCAACGATCTTCTGAACGTAGATCGCCGTCGAGAGACTGAGGACGGTCGTCACAAGAGCGCCGACGAGAGCCTGCGCCATCACCGTGCGGTGTGGCGCGAGTAGGCGGGCGAATCGGGCGAGGGGCGACGTGGTCTCGTCTCGACGATTGAATGTGTCTGCCGGAACCAGCAAAACCAGAACGCCGGTCCATTGCTCCATGAATTCCTGATGCGGCACTTTGCAGATTTCGCCCAAGGCCGGGTCCATGACGATGACCCACTTGGCGTCGATCGCATGGACCACTACGAAATGGTGCAGGTCCTCCTTGACGACGTGCGCGATAGCGGGCTTGGGGATCTTGTACAGGCTGTCGAAGCCACCTTTGACGCCTTTCGCGATGAAGCCCAGCTTCTGCGCCGCTTCCGTGAGCCCCAGCACACTCGTACCGGAGCGGTCGGTCGACGCATACTGGCGGATGCGCGCCAATGGCAACTTGTAGCCATAGAAGGCTGCGACAGATGCGAGGCTGGCGGCGCCGCAATCCGTGATGTCACGCTGTTTGAACTTAATGGCCTTACTCGACATGGAGGCTCGCTGGCTGTTGGGACAATATTAGCGCCCCGCCAGCATCGGGTTGAGCCAATCGTCTGCCTCGTCGTAGAGCAGTTGCAGGAGAGTGCGATTGGCCAACAGAAAGCGAGCCCGCACGGTCATGCCTTTCTTCAGGTGGCCGATGGCCCCGCTTTTCAGCGCGAGTTCGCTGCGAGAGAGCGCGCACTGGACCTTGAAGACCGGGTTCCCGTCATGCAGAGTGAAGTCCTGCGCCACCTCGACCACCCTTGCTTTGATGACACCCCATTGGTTGTAGTTAAAGGCATCCACTTGGAGCCGCACCGGCTGACCAGGCTGCACAAAGCCAATGTCGTTGGGGGAGACGTAGATTTCCGCCACCAGATCGTCGTTCGGCGAGATCCAACCAACGGTTTGCCCGCTCTGCACGTAGCTTCCGTGCGCGAGGCCGGAGAACTGCTCGAGAGCACCCGATACTGGGGCGCGGATGCGGTGCAGGTCCCGTTCGTGCTCGAGCTGATGCAAGGTGGCCGTGAGTTCCTTTAAGCGCAGGTTAGCATCAAGGAGCTTCTGGTTCCAATCAGCGGTTTTGCGTCGCACGAGGATCTCGCCTTGGACCTCGATATTTTGGAGAGCGAAAGCCTTCTCGTCAACGGTCTTCGCGGGCGCCGCAGCAGCCGAGACAAGTCGCTTTGCGCGGTCGAGTTCCGCCGCGGCGTTACTGCGCGCATTTTGGTTCTCGCGCAGCAAGTTGAGAAAATGCACCCTTTCAGCCGTCGCGGATTCGGTTTGGAGGGGGGGCGAGACGCTGAGCCTTGCGCCGGAAGAAATCAGCGTTTGGAAGTCATGGGCAAGATCGCTCTTGGCATGAATGTCGGCTAAAACCCCGCTGAGCTTTTCCTCGATTACATGATCGTCAAAGGCGATTATTTCCTTCCCCTTAGCAACGACATCGTTCTCAAAGGCAAGGACACGGGAGATGCGTCCGGAGACGGGCGCTATCAGGGGCGTCTTCTCCACGATCGGGCGAATAGTACCGACACTCTGCATGGAGACCGGTATGGTAACGAGTGGCAGTGAGCCAAATGCCGCGGCGACGAAGAGCAAGATCGCCCTATAAATGCTCAAGGATCGTCCTGATCGTCGCGCCAGTATGCTTTCTGCGGTGCAGCTGGCCGTTTCAGCAGAAAGGGGAACTGCTAGTCTGTAGTCACTAGGAGCCATCGAGAGCCAGCTCGCTTATCAACCAAACAAGTGTCCGTAACGTCGCAAAAACAAGTAAACCCAAAAATACCAACCTCCGGAGGTTTCAGCTGCTTCTTGAGGGGTTAATTCAGTTACACGATAGGCCGCCATGTTGTTCATCATTGGTGTCTCCGTTCAGAGCTGGATTGAGAAGATGCCAAGGCCCCCGTTGGGAGCTCCTAGCGGCGCGCAACAAAAAGGTTCAAGATTCGTGCCAATGCAGAAAGAGCGAAAAGCATCAGAAAACTGTTCTGCATGTTATTCAATGGCTGCCCTAGAGCGCCGAGACGTGCCAAACCGCACATTACGCTGTCGCAAGCACGACAAACCGAGTAGGGTTCTGAATGAACGTCCTGAACAGGATCGACAGCTCCAAAGTTCGGTGGCGGCGGTACATTTGAGGCCTAGAACTCGGCGCTCAGTAAGCGCCCCCATCCGCGTAGCCCCCCATCGAGCTTGCCGTCGATTTTTGTTGCTGCTGATGCACCCTGAAACTTGGTGAATTGTTAGTGGCCCTCCGTACGATAGTGGGCGCGGATGCGCCGCTTCTGGTGCCGCGGGCCTTGTCCCTATTGGCAGATGCTATGGCCGGATGTGTCAAGTAAAAGATCCACCGGATGCGAAAAGAAACACGAGACACCTATTGGGCAATGCTTGGGCGGGTCCCGACGCTATGGCGATCTCAGACCTGCACTTGTTCCGGCCCAGGCTGTGGCCGACAGCGATCGTCTCGCGGGGCCGTTGCGACAGGAGGATAGCTGGCAAATCTCAAGCTCACCTCGACATCCGGTTACGCGAGCTTGGCCGCGCCAGCTCGGGCTGTTACGATTCCGGGCGGCTCGATTGCGAAGGCGACGTCCAGACGTGGATGCTGCGACTGGCTTCTGCGAAGCATTCAGTCATCTGCGTACAGGAGCGCCCTGCGATGAACGTCATCCTCGCAGAAGAGACTAGCTTTGGCCTGCGCATGATGGCCGATGCCACAGACACCCACACCTTGTGGGTGTTAATCCGTGTTCGACAGTGGCATGTCGAGAGCGAAGCCTACGACCGGGCGCTAGCCAGGGTGGTCGAGGCGCAGGCGGGGTTACCGATCCATGGGCACTCCGGCTTCGAGCGACGGCCTATTATTTGCCGCCACAGCGCAAGGCGACGCCCTGGTAAACGTGGAATACGGCAGGATGCTAGGCCTTCAGGCCTACAGCCAGGTCTCGGATCGATACGGGTCGATCCGTCTGTCGTCCTCGTCGATCAGACGCTTGAGCCATTCCAGCGCCGCGATGGCGGACCCGATGTGCTGCATTGTTCCGGAATTCGAGCAGGCTCAGCAGCCTCGGCAACATGCGTGGATAATGAAATGCCGTAGGAGGAACGTGGCACCGCCTGGGCTCGCTGCTTAGGAACCGCCAGTCTTGTATTTGCGGACCAGAGCCGAAAGTATCGCCTGTTCGGCAATTTCGGCACCGCTCCGTCGAGGGCCTTGATCGCGGACCCGGCGATGCGAGCCAAAAGGCGCTCCTCGCTGGGCCCCTTTTCAATTTCTTGGCGATCGAGGCGACGACCCTACGTTCCCATTCGCCACCAGCCCGCCTCCCTGAATAAAGCCGGAAAACTCTA
>NZ_NWSW01000082.1:0-392 GCF_002531805.1 Rhizobium sp. M1
AGCAGCAACGGTCGTTGCAGGAGGATTTTAGGAAATTTACCGAGGCCGAGGGAAAAGTGGTCGTGAGTTTAGATCGGCTGCGGCAGTATCTAGGCGCCGAGTCCCAGTTGAAACAGCATAATCCTTATCCCGACGACGCCCTCATGATTGATGGCTGCGCCAACGAAGAGCTGAGCAAGCTCGGATCGGACTCGACTTCCAAGAGGAATGTTGTCCGGATTACGGCCATAAATCAACGGAGGTTTAGTAATTGGCTCCAAAAGAATGGTAGGGGGAGCATAGCCAGTCGCCTGACTGGCAGTGATCAGCAGCAAGGGTCGTTGAAGGACGATTTTAGGGGCTTTACCAAGGCTGAAGGAAGAATAAACGTGGGTTTTGATCGGCTGCGGCAG
>NZ_NWSW01000083.1:0-4729 GCF_002531805.1 Rhizobium sp. M1
GGGTCGTTGAAGGACGATTTTAGGGGCTTTACCAAGGCTGAAGGAAGAATAAACGTGGGTTTTGATCGGCTGCGGCAGTATCTAGGCGCCGAGTCCCAGTTGAAGCAGCATGATCGTTATCCCGACGACGCCCGCATTATTGAGGCCTTGGCCAACGAAGAGCAGAGTAAGCTCGGACCGGTCTCGACTTCCCGGAAAAATGCCAGTAACCAACGAAAATTTAGCGATTGGCTCAAAAGGGAGGGCAGGGAGAGCATGGTCAGCCGACTCACCGGTACTGATGAGCAGCAACGGTCGTTGCAGGAGGATTTTAGGGCCTTTACTAAGGAGGAAGGAAAAAAAGTGGTCGTGAGTTTCAATCGGCTGCGGCAGTATCTAGGCGCCGAGTCGCAGTTGAAACAGCATGATCCTTATCCCGATGACGCCCGCATCATTGATGACCTAGCCAAGGAAGCGCTGAGCAAGCTCGGATCGAACTCGACTTCGCAGAGGAAAGTAGTCTTGAATCTGGCCAGCAATCAACGGAGGTTTAGTGATTGGCTCCGAAAGAAGGGTCGGGGGAGCATAGGCAGTCGCTTGACTGGCAGTGATCAGCAGCAACAGTCGTTAAAGGACGATTACAGTAACTTTACCAACGCTGAAGGAAAAAGAATAAGCGTGAGTTTCGATCGGCTGCGGCAGTATCTAGGCGCTGAGTCGCAGTTGAAACAGCATAATCCTTATCCCGACGACGCCCTCATGATTGATAGCTTCGCCAACGAAGAGCTGAGTAAGCTCGGACCGGACTCGACTTCGCAGAGGAGAGTCGTCTGGAGACTGGCCAGCACTCAACGAAAGTTTAGTGATTGGCTGCAAACCAGGGGTAGGGAGAGCATAGCGAGCCGGCGCAACGGCAGTGATCAGCAGCAATGGTCGTTGAAAACAGATTACCAAGACTTCACCGAAGACATGGGAAAACACACTATCTCTTTCAAGCGGCTTCGGCAGTACCAGCGAGTCGTTGAGGCGAACGCAGCGTCGGGGTTGTCCCCTGAGCCGGCAAGTGGCCGCGAACCGGCCGGTCTGGACGGCCGTTCGGATTCACGTGCCGAGTTCAGATCAACTTCGCCGCTGCAGCAGGTTGATCCACCGATCGAAAGCCGCAGCGGATTGTCGCTCGACCATACCGAATGGCTGGGCGACCAGCATATCCAGACGGATTATGAGCTGCTAATGCAGGACTTGCAGCGAAACGATCCGGATCTCGCCGCCAGGACGCGGCTTATCGATCCCCTGATAGCCCATTATCATCAGCGCCAGGGCGATGAGAGCACCGCGCTGAGCGCTTTCCAGCGCATCGTTAATGATCAGAATGGAAGAGATACAGCCGACTTCCTGTTCCTTCCAGTGAGCGATGCCAGTGCTTCGGATCCTGATCACCGCGGCACCCATTGGTCGCTGCTACTCGTTGACCGTCGCAACCGCGAGGGGCCGGCTGCCTATCACTATGACTCCTTCCGGGGCCAGAACGACGAGTTTGCAGCAATGCTCGCACAAAGGTTGGGTACCCGTCTGGAGCCCGTCCGCATGACCCAACAGCGGAACGGCTGTGAGGGCGGAGTCTTCGTGGTTGACGGCACGCGGGCGCTCGTTAGACGTCTGGCGCGAAGAGACCGGCCAGCCGTGCTGCACCTCGACAACCTCGTCGCCGATCGGGAGCAACTCCAACGACGTCTGAGCCCCGCGCCCAACAGTGCTCGAGCGGGGGCTGCGGCGGCTGAACCGGCGTCCTCCACACAGATCGCCGATCCCGCAGAGTTTTGGCATGGAGTGGCTCAACCCGGCCAGCTTCCCGATAGCTGGAATACAGCGACCTTCCGGCAGGATTTGCCGTCAGCTGCCTATTCACCGGTGCAAAGCGTCAATCCGCCAGACGCACCATGGGAGCAAAGCTTGGGGGCATCGATCTTCGGCACCCCACAGTACACGCTGCCTGTGGACGACTTGGGAGGATTTGTCCCTCCGAGCTGGCAACACGGCAATCAACCGGTACCAGATGACCTTCTGCCTGCAATGTACTTGTTTGAGTTGCTGCCGAGCGCGGACAAACCCCAGACCAGCATCACTATCCATGGTGTGCCCTACACGGCCACTCTGGGGCCATCAGGCATGGAGAACGACATTTACCTTTTCCTGCAATAGGGTGGAGATGGATCGAGCAATAGATGCCAGTCGTTCTTACATTCTAACTTTGCGGTTACAATTGCTGTCAAAGCTGATTAGAGGGGCGACATTGTCAGCCAGTTAGAAACGCGACGCTGGCTCTGATGATCAGCCCCGATCCGACCGGCTGGGCCGGGTTGAAAGGGCGGAGCGGGGGCGGGTGAGGGGCACCCATCGGCTTTAGCTTTAAGACGATGCGATCGACGCCTCACTCGGCAGCATCGCGCTTTGCCAGCGCAGCTTTATGGCGTTCGATGACGGCCGGATCGTTCGTAAAATCCTTCCGCCGTCCCGGACCGTGAGCACGTCGCACATAGCCGTTCATCTCGCTGTTGGTCATCACCACCGGCTTCGACGGCTGCTCCTGACGCTCCTTGATATAAGACAGAACGTCGCCGAGCCGTTTGTTCTCGGTGATCGCCGCATGCGTCACCCGCTGGTCCTTGTCGAAGGTTTTGTAGGGCAGGGAATGTCCCTTCCATCGTACATCGAGGCGGCCGTCGGCATAGGCATAGGTCTCGACATAGCGGCCGGCCAATCCGCGCGTCACGTCGCTCTCCTCCAGCATGATCCGCTTACGCTCGAACGAAAACGTCAGCTGCGATCCGACATAGCGCTGCTCGCGTTTGCACAGGATCTCTTTCAACCGATCCGGTGCAAGATTTACCGGCCGGTGCAGGTCATCGGATCGGGCAGGGACAATCGCAAACCGCCCATTGTAGTCCACCATGAAGCCCGGCAGAAATGCATTGCCTGCCTCCATGCTGTCGATGCCTGCCAGTCGCAATTCCTTGACCAGACGATCCTGCAGCGTCCGGTTCATCCGCTCGACACGGCCTTTGGCCTGGCTGGAGTTTGCACAGAGAATCTCGATATTTAGCTCCGAGAGTGCCCGAACTGGGTCATGCCCTGACCACCCTTGGCCTCCTTCTTCGTCACCCGGAAGACCGAGTGCTTGTCGGAATAAAAGGCAGAGCGCACGAACCGCAACTGCATCAACCGGCCCGTCGCATCGTCGACAAACACCAGGAGCGAGCACGGATCTCCACGATCCTCGAACCAGCGATGCTCGGACCCGTCGATCTGCACCAGCCCGCCATAGGCTTCGCGCCGCAAGCGCGGCTGATGAAACGTCCGCCGCTGCTTGCGTGACAGCCACAATCCGGCCTGCGTCATCCAGCCGCGCAACGTCTCGCGCGACACACGCAATCCATCGCGCTCGGCAAGCTTCTCGGCCGCCAGCGTCGGACCGAAATCCGCATAACGTTCACGAACCAGCGTCACCGCATAATCGCGAACACCATCGCTGATCCGGTTGTTCGACGGCCGGCCGATCGCCTTGTGCCGGATCGATGCCGCACCGGTCGTTCTGATGCGATCCAACAGCCGCCGCACCTGGCGCTCGCTGAGAGCAAGCACATGCGACGCCGACACCATCGTCATGCGGCCGTCGGCAACCTTCGACAAAACCGCGATCCGCTGCAGATCACGCTCGCTCATCGCTATCAATCCCATCTGCAATCTCCGCCGTCATCAAAACGGGGAGAGTGTGACATTCCAACTTTGCAGAATCAGGACACTTCAACTTTGCGGCTACAATATCCGGGATGGCTGCGGAGAAATGGCACCTGCTCCAAGTCATGTCCGGCAATTCTCCGGGAATCGGAGAATGGCCGATTGGTTATGCCTTGATATGGCACTCATCAAGCGGAATTTTGACGCATCGGAGGAGCTAAGCCAATCCTGGAGTATTGCCCCGGCCGGACGGTAGATCAACCCGGCCCTGACGGGTTCTGGCGAGGGATGCTCATGCGCGGCATATTGGGTTGCAAGGGACCCTTTGGGCGCTGCCTTCTGCTTCTTTAGTGGCTCCGCTGCCGCCGGCGGGATCGCATTCATTAACTCACTCGGGAACCTAGGAGCATTTGTGGGGCCGTTCGTTATAGGGTATCTCCGTAGTCAGCCCGGAGGTTTTTCCACAGGCCTATACGCTTTGGCAATCATGGGCCTAGCCGCGACAGTCATGTTGATTTTCCTCCTGCGCCTCCTGCGCCTCCTGCGCCAAACTCGATAGAAACAACCAGATGTTCTTGTGTTTGTTGTCACGTGAGCCGAGCTGGTTAGGTGCACAACGAGATGCGGCTCGGGTCCGCGAGGAACCAACAGCAAGAGCTCGCAAAATTCCTCAGCGTCACCGGCCGCCGTCTTCGCACCCAAGGCCGAACCCGGCAATGCCGCTCATGTCGGCGCACCGATGCCGGGCGCCATCTCGCGCGTCTTTGTGTCGCCCGGACAGGCGATCAATGCCGACGATGTGCTGGTGTCGACCGAAGCGATGAAGGTGGAAACGGCAATTCACGCCGAGGAGAACGGCACGATCGCCGAAGTTCTCGTCAAAGCCGGCGACCAGATCGATGCCAAGGACCTGCTTGTAACTATCGCGGCCGGTTCAGCGTAAAGTTCCATAACGTGCATTATGCTATTTGGGTGTTGTAGCCGCAAAGTTAGAATGTCCTGATTCTGCAAA
>NZ_NWSW01000084.1:0-4970 GCF_002531805.1 Rhizobium sp. M1
CTATCCGCTTTCGACAATGTGTGAATCTAATAGCCCCGATGGGGAGAAGAGACAAGCCGATTGCATGGCGTTCCCCTCTCCCCAGCGGGGAGAGGGCAGGGTGAGGGGGCTCCGCACTCCGTTAGAATTTGTGGAAGAAAGACCACCCAATGAACATATCCATCAAGCCAATCAGCCGCGCGCGCGCCATCAACTGGAACCGCATCGAGGACGATAGGGATCTCGAAGTCTGGAACCGGTTGACCGGCAATTTCTGGCTGCCGGAAAAGGTGCCGCTGTCGAACGACATCCCTTCCTGGGCGACGCTGACGCCGGCCGAGCAGCAGTTGACCATCCGCGTCTTCACCGGGCTGACGCTGCTCGACACGATCCAGAACGGCGTCGGTTCCATCAGGCTGATGGAGGATGCGGTAACGCCGCATGAGGAGGCGGTGCTTTCCAACGTCTCCTTCATGGAGGCGGTGCATGCGCGTTCCTATTCCTCGATCTTTTCGACGCTGTGCTCGACGCCCGATGTCGACGATGCCTATCGCTGGTCGGAGGAGAACGAGTTCCTGCAGCGGAAATCAGTGCTGATCATGGAGCAGTATGGTTCCGGCGATCCCTTGAAGAAGAAGATCGCGAGCGTCTTTCTCGAGAGCTTCCTGTTCTATTCCGGCTTCTACCTGCCGATGTACTGGTCGAGCCGCGCCAAGCTCACCAACACGGCCGACATGATCCGGCTGATCATCCGCGACGAGGCGGTGCACGGCTATTATATCGGCTACAAGTTCCAGCGCGGGTTGGAGCGGTTGTCCGGGGAGAGAAGGCAGGAGATCAAGGATTTCGCCTTCGACCTGTTGCTCGAGCTCTACGACAACGAGGCCCGATATACCGAGGCGCTCTATGACGGCGTCGGGCTGACCGAGGACGTCAAGAAATTCCTGCATTACAATGCCAACAAGGCGCTGATGAACCTCGGCTACGAGGCGCTTTTCCCGGCCGAGGCCTGCAAGGTCAATCCGGCGATCCTGTCGGCGCTTTCGCCGAATGCCGACGAGAACCACGACTTCTTCTCGGGCTCCGGCTCCTCCTATGTCATCGGCAAGGCTGTCGCGACCGAAGACGAGGATTGGGATTTCTGAGCCTTTCTCGCAGTCTGCCCTTATCATTTGCTTCCCTGTCGCCCACATTCAGCGGAAACTGAATTCGATCCTCGCCGATGACGTGATGTAGCGGAGTTTTTGATGTCGCCTTTTTTGAACAAGACCGGGACTGCCGTTGAAGCGGACGAGGGCGTCTGGCCGATCCGCAGGAGGCGGATTCTCGATTGGCTGGTGAACGAGACGCGGGGCGAGCGTTTCATCGACAACATCCTGGTGGACATGTGTGAGAAGCTGCTTGCGGCTGGGGTGCCGGTGGCGCGGGCGACGCTGCATTTCAGGGTGAACCACCCGCAATGGGTGGGTGCCCGCATCCTCTGGAAGGAAGGGCTCACCGAGGCGAAGATCGATACATTCGCCTATGGCGTCGAAAACACGCCGGAGTTCCTGACCAGTCCTGTTAACGCGATCCATCAGGGTGCGGAGGAAGTGCGCAGGCAGTTGGAAGGTGCAGCCGACGGCGACTTGGATTCCTTCTATCGGGAACTGCGCGACGACGGCCTGACCGAGTATATCGCCTGGCCGCTCGAACACACCTTTGGCAAACGGCATGTGGCTACATTTTCCACCAGCCGGCCGGGCGGTTTTACCAGCGAACATGTCGATTTCCTGCGTGATCTCCTTCCGGCCCTGACTTTGGTCAGCGAAATTCGCCTGAAGAACATCATGGCGCGCACGCTGCTGCAGACCTATGTCGGGCCGCATGCGAGCGAGCAGATCCTGTCGGGCGTGACGACGCGCGGCAGCGGCGCCACCGTCGGTGCGGCGATCATGATCTGCGACCTGCGCGACTTTACGGCGATCTCCGATCTCTGGCCGCGCGACGATGTCATCCATCTGCTCAACGACTATTTCGACGCCATGTCGGATCCGATCGAACACTATGGCGGCGAAATCCTGAAGTTCATGGGTGACGGATTGCTGGCAATCTTCCCCTTAAGCAAGGAAACGGCCTGTGCCGATCTGCTGCAGGCGATCCGCGAAGGGCAGGCGTTGATGGCCGAGCTGAACGAGCAGCACGCACGAACAGGACGCGAACCGCTGCGTTACGGCGTCGGCGTGCATGTCGGCGACGTCATGTACGGCAATATCGGTTCGCGCCGGCGGCTGGATTTCACCGTCATCGGCCCTGCCGTCAATATCGCCTCGCGGCTGGAAAGCCTGACCAAGGAGGTCAAGCGTCCGGTGCTGCTGTCGCGGGCCTTCGTCGAAATGGCGGGCTGCGCCGAAGACATGGACAGCCTCGGCACCTTCCCGCTGCGCGGGCTCGGAGAGCCTGTCGATGTCTTCGCTTTTCCTGAGCGGTAAACGGATGGGGCTTCACACGCCGCGTTTGTTTCCCCACAGCAGCACGTGCAGCTGCGGCAGCACGCGCGGGGCAAACCATCCGTCGGCGGTCACCTTCGCAACGAGCCAGTGCATCCGATCCATCACGCCGTCGATATCGATGCGGGCGTCGTCGTCATCGGGCGGCGGCGGCGTATGGTTGCCCGGCTGAAGGAACAAGGGAATATAGGGATAGCGCCGACCCGCCTCTCGGGCGAAGGCGTAATCGCCATCGTCGAAGACGACGATTTTCAAGGCGATCTCCGGGCCACCGGCGGCAAGCCGGAGGCAGCTGTCGACCTGATCCCAATCCGTCAGCATTCCGCTTGACGGCGGCTTGGGGCTCAAGACCAAGAAGTCGAGATCGCGAAACCAGTTCCGGGCGACGCTCCCCTGCGTTTCCAGCGCGAAGCGGTAGCCTTGAGAATGGCCGAATTCGATCAGCGGCCCCAGAGGCTGGATCGCCGGATTGCCTCCGGAAAGGGAAACCGTCATCGGCCGGCCTGCGGAGAGCTTCGTGACCTCCTGCCAGATCGCCTCGGTGGACATGGGAATCCACTGATCCCGGAAGGCGCTGTCGACGGCGTGGAGGCTGTCGCACCAGGAACAGCGATAGTCACAGCCGCCCGTCCGGACAAACACCGTCGGCAGCCCGATCAAAGCGCCTTCGCCCTGGATGGTCGGGCCGAAGATCTCGCTGACGCGAATGGTCTCTCCGTTCATGGCCGGTACTCCGCCCAGGTCTTCGGCGTCTCGCTGACGCGGACGGACGATGTCTCGGGGAAACGCTGTTTGCACCAGTCGTAAAAATGCTTTGCCAGGAACTCGGAGGTGACTTTCGAATGGCCGAAGACCTCGTTCAGGTGGCGATGATCGAGAGCCTCGTCGATATAGCGCTTGAGCGGCGACAGGTCGTGATAGTCGCGAACGAACCCGTCGTCATTCAGGCTTTCGGCGGCGAGCTCGACGACCACGACGTAGTTGTGGCCGTGGAGCCTGGCGCATTGATGGTCGGCCGGCAGATGATCCAGCTGGTGCGAAGCGGAGAGATGAAACTCCTTGGTGATGCGGTACATCAACGCACCTCCGCCGCGGAATATTGCGACACCGCCGCTTTCCAGAAGTCCCGGTCTTCATAGTCCGTTGGATCGGCGACGCCGGCAAGGTGGAAGGCTTCGCGGCGTTCGACGCAGGTTCCGCAGCGCCCGCAATGAAGGTTGCCGCCCTTGTAGCACGACCAGGTCTCCGCAAACGGCGTACCGTGTTTTGCGCCGTCGGCGACGATCGCCGCCTTGGAAACATCGACATACGGCGCCAGCAGTTTGACGCTGGCATAACCGTCCAGCGCTTCGTTCTGCATGCGCTGGAAGGCGTCGATGAAGCCCGGCCGGCAGTCGGGGTAAATGAAATGGTCGCCGCCGTGCACGGCGACGGCAACGGCATCGGCCTTTTGCGCGGCCGCCAGGCCGAATGCGATCGCCAGCATGATGGCGTTGCGGTTCGGCACCACGGTGGCCTTCATGGTCTCCTCGGCATAATGGCCGTCCGGGACCTCGACATTGTCGGTCAGAGCCGATCCGCTGAGATGGCCGCCGATGGCGGCGATGTCGATGATATGATGAGGGACGGCAAGGCGTGCGGCGCACTTGGCGGCGAAGTCGAGTTCCTTGCGATGCCGCTGGCCGTAGTCGAAGGAGATGAGGCCGACGAGCTGTTGTTCCGCTGCCATCCTGTGGGCAAGCGAAACGGAGTCGAGTCCGCCGGAGCAGACGACAATGGTTTTCATATTTTGGATCCCTTGTTTTGACCGGGTGGGCTGCGACCGGATTACGGACGTGCTTCTAGGCCAAATCACGCGCGATGCAAACAGTTTTAAGATGTCAGCTCGAAAGTTGTGCGGTCTCACCGATCGAAAATTGCGTTGCGGCGGCAGCATGCGGTGCAGGTCCCCGGCGTCGGGATTGTCGACGCGCTGACGCGGCATGCGTCCGCGATCCTCGCCGGCCACCGTCGCCTCCTCCTGGATCGTGTCGACTTTCGGCGATCTGTTGGAGGAGTGAGGAAACCCGTAATAATTCAATATGATAACGGAATAGCCATATTTTTCTCGGGAGTCGAGAAAGGGCTTGACGATCAGGGGCTTATAACGTTTTAAATTAGCAACCGCGCGGAGGAGCGCGGCCGTATGTCGACCGCCGTAGCGGCGGAAAACATCGGGCGGCAGGGAGGGCCCGCCGCCGATTTCAAATGGGAGGAATTTCATGCGCAGGTTTTTGAGCTCGGCGGCCGTTGCCGTCGTGATGATGGCTGGCCTCGGTACAGCGCAGGCCGCCGATGTGAAGGAAGTGCAGATGCTGCACTGGTGGACATCTGGCGGCGAGGCAGCGGCCTTGAACGTCTTGAAGGAGGATCTGTCGAAGGAAGGATTTGCCTGGAAGGACGTTCCGGTAGCCGGCGGCGGCGGCGATGCGGCGATGACGGCGCTGAAGGCGATGGTGGCGG
>NZ_NWSW01000085.1:0-4246 GCF_002531805.1 Rhizobium sp. M1
AATCAGGGGGCGGATTGCCTCGGAATTTGCACCGGAGTCGGCCTTCTTTCTGCATTTCTTTTTTCAAAGGCCGATCTGACGCTCCAGAACATCTCGATCCTGATCCTCTGTGCAGGACTTTTCTTATTCGGGTTTTATCTCAATTACAAAAATCAAAGGCGATAGGGAGGATCGTTTCGGTTCGGTAACGACATGCGATAGATATTCCAAGCTATGTCTGGCCAAGCTTTGGCGTCCGACAAAGACGTCGCCGCCTGAGCTGGCGCAACAGCGGTGCGGAGCGGTCGCACGCGGGGCGCACTTTGGGACCCGGGACAGCAACAACACTTGCAACGCAGCGAGGTATTTCTGACGCAATGCATTTAACAAGGAACTCGCCGCTCAGATCGACGGCTTCTCATTTGCCAATGGCCATGGTTTTGTGGAGACTCGCATTGGTTTTGCGGTCGAGCTGTTCTTTCTAGGCGGAAGCGAAAGCCGAACCAGACTGATACTCTGCGACATGCTCCGTCAATATCATGCGCTGTTTACGGACGCGTTGTCGCATTTTCTCAAGCTGAATGCGAGCCGCCTGACGAAAATCACTGGCAGCGATTACCTGAACTATTATGAAAATATGGCGCGGGAGCTGAGTTCATCCGAGCCCATGGATGCCATGGTGTTCGGATATCCCGGCAAGAAAGTTGTCGATGAGCCGACACCTTTGAGCATTTCTTTCAAGAGTGCCGGTCCTGCTCCCATGAGCCCGCTTGGGCGATCGATGATCTGCGCCTATTTTCCGGCATCCTTAGTTGCAGAGCGCGGCTATGAGGTATTGCTCGATCTTACGAAGCGGTGGGCATCATCGGTCGAGATACTGCATGGCAGCGCGGGCTATAGTCTTTTGATCGAGCATGGAGTTTTTGCCGGCAGTAATTCTGTGGCAGAGACCATTCTGCCTCCACTCAAACGCTTTCCGGGACTGGATTTTTCCGATCCACTTCATTTCGAAGTCGAGTCCGACCTAGGCGATGGCCGGCAGATCAAGTCGATCAATTGGCTGACCGTCATTAACAACGAGATTGTCGAGAAGCTGGGAGGACAGCGCACGCTCGCTGAAAAGCTGGGCGAGACTTGCCCGATCCACGGGTTCGACGGCGGCCTGATTATTCAGGCAGGCAGCGAGCCGCAACTGGGCGATATCAACCGTGGCCTGGTTCTCGACGATTATCGCCGTGTCGCGGAAGTCCTGAAGCCCGTTCGTTTCGAGGATTATCGGCGAGGCCTCTTTATCCTGCCGGAACCATACGACAAGATTGAAGAAACCCGGAAGTGGCTTCGAAGATTTGATTAGTTGGGTTGATGCAGGCGATTGGAGTTTTCTGGACGACGCCGTGATCGTCTCGGACCGCGGTGTTCCGATCCTATGGTTGGTCACTAGATCAACTTCGCATTGCAGAAGGCGACTAGCCTCGAAATCCGCGAGAAGATGGCGGAGGTCATGCTTCAAGCAGCGCTGATTCAGCCAAGGCGATGTATGACGATTGCGGTGGGACGACGGCATGAGCATCCCGCGCGATTACTATCCGCACCGTGAAGACGTGGCAGCGGGAGGGCTTGTTAATCTCGCTGAGGCAAAGATCGTCTTGATAACGGTAGTGGAACTAACGGACCGCAGGGAAATAGTATGTCGACTCCAGGTGCGCCGGTCTCGCTCGGCAATGGATTTGCGGTCTCGAGTCGCTTTTTGATCATTGTCGGCTTTCCGGACGAGACGTCCGGCTTAGACAATCCGGTGACCCGAATTTTCTACCTCAACCTCGACAGCCAGACCCGCTTCACCTATCAGGATTGGGCCGGGGAAACCGTTGTTTCAGCCTGTCTGCGCCGCCCTCTCGGAGTGGTCTTGCGAGCTGGCTGCTTCCTTTCCGAAGAAGGCCGTGTGGAAATTTTAAACTCGACTGAGCACCTGAGCGAAGACGTCGATCCGGGGAAAAATGCCTACGGCTCCCTGCGCAGCATTCAGGAAGCAGGCGAAATCCTTTTCGCATGCGGTCTCGGTGGCCAACTTTATAGGCGCTCGACTGACGGTTGGGAGGCCGTCGATGGAGGATTGCGCGATAAGTCCGAGCGCAGAATGCGAAAGGAACTCGGTATCGGCGAATTCGCCGGCGAAGACCCCCGCGGCGCAGAGGACAGAATTGCTCTCGGAAAGGAAAGTCCCGACTTCACGCGGGTCGATGGCTCGTCTGAACGTGATGTCTATGTATGCGGCCTCAGGGGCTTAATCGGATATTTTGACGGCTCTCATCTCGCTTTGCTTTCTTCTCCGACAGGCGAACATTTGCTTGATATTCATTGCGTCAGCCACGACCGGGTGCTGATCGTCGGCTACTATCAGACGCTTTTGATTGGCAATGCACGAAGCGGTTTTGCCGTGGCGTACGAATCCAATGCTGCGATCACGTTTTATTCGGTTCGGGAGTTTCGTGGCGAGATCTATGTCGGTACGACGGCCGGGCTTAGGAAATTTAACGGCAGTAAATTTGAGGTTGTAAGCGATGCATCAGCGGGACTGGACGACAAAACCGTCATTCAGCAGATAGATAGCGTCACAGATGAGTGCCTCTGGCTCATCGGCGATCGGCATGTTTTCCGCTACGATGGTGTGAAGGCTGAAAAGATTGAACTTCCGGACAATAGAGGGCGATAGCGCCTACACCTCATAGACCGTGGAATTCGGCATCGGGTTTCGGCACCGGCCCCGGCAAGATCAACGTCGATCCCAACAGTGTCGGCACAGGCGCCGGCAAGTCCGGCAGTGCCGGTTCGCTCTAAGGAGAAACCGATTGCTCTGAATCGAAAGAACGCACTCTTCGCGGGGCATGACGTGGGAGCTGAGAACTGGGCCACCGTCGCCTCACTCATCGAGACCTGCAAACTCAATGCCGTCGATCCGCTGGCTTATCTGACCGCCACGCTGACCGCCATCGTCAACGGCCACAAGCAAAACCGGATCGATGACCTGTTACCCTGGAATCATGCGGCTGCGACATGAACCGTGCTTCTGAAGGGTTATAGATAGCAATCGGCCCCTCGCTGCTGGCTTAATGCAAGAGTTGATTTCTAACAGCCTTGCTGCTAACGCGGGTGATCACTCTAGGTGCGGCACGCGTTGTCCGCTTTCTTATGTCAATTGACTATAGCCTTGTTGATGGGCCGCAAGGCGGGCTCACCTTCGACTTCATCCCTTGCGACCACGATTTTTGCGGCAAGTATGATTATGATCGGTCTGACTCGACCGCATTCAACATACGAGAAGAAGCTTTTCTATTCATCGAGGGCTCGGTCGCTCAGTCCTTCCCTGATTGGTCGAGAGCCTATCGTCATTGGGGCACCACATGGATAGCGAGAGATATCTGGCTCGATATTCTCCCTCGACTTGACGAACTCCGGCGTGACGTGAGGGGGAATGCGCCCCTGACCGCAATCATCGACAAATACGTCCTGTATGCCGGATTGATGCCGCGCAAACATCAGTTCAATCGGAAAGCACTTCTGACGTTCCTTGACAGGTTCGACAACCGCGTACGGTCAGTAATTCAACACCGCCCCTATTTGCTCATTGGCGGCATTTGACACGTAGCAACGCGATCCCATGACAAACCTTGACTGCGCCACCTTTGAGGGCATTGCCGATCTCGTCTTGGAAGTGCCCTATTCGAACAACCACGTTCGGATGGTCGTCAATGATACACTTCCATGGACGGCCGACCAGGCTCTTTTCTTTCACAAATGGTCGGACGAAGAAATCATCACCTTTCACATGGATATCCTGGAGAGAAAGATAGAAGAGTGCATCAGCGTCGCGACAAGTGAGGTGTTCCGGCTCAGGCATCCCGACACGGCTAGGGAAAACATTCGGCTCGTTCTCATGCTCCGGCATTTGCCGGTTCCAAATGCGGAGGCCTTTCTAATGCTAATCGAAAAACGAGTTAAGGACGAAGAAATGCAATTCCGATACGGTTATGGTGGCGACGCTATGTAGCGCTTCACTCAATCGAGTACTCTGCAGTTAGGGTGAATGAAGTTGGCAAATGCCGCACGGTCGGCGTGTGGGTTAAGGATTCGGTCAAGGTGTGAGTGGCACACCGGTTACGGTGCTTTCGCCTGGCCGAGACGATTTTTGACCGGTGGGACGCACAGGCCGAGAGTAACGGCGCTGTCGCGTGGAAAAGTCTGCCGCAATATCTGCCATGGCTTTCAG
>NZ_NWSW01000086.1:0-2719 GCF_002531805.1 Rhizobium sp. M1
TCCGCCACAACCGTGGCCCCAGGGGTTATCGTCATTGTGCTGCGAGCTCCATGATCTTGACTTGATCGGCCTCAGCCCGATCGAGGATGCCGGACACGCGTCCCTGCCGGATCGTCATGACCCGGTCGCTCATCCCGAGGATCTCGGGGAGTTCCGAGGAGATCATGATGACGGCCACGCCTTCGGAGGCGAGCGTGGAAATCATGCGATGGATCTCGGCTTTGGCGCCGACGTCGATACCGCGCGTGGGTTCATCGAGGATGAGGACGCTCGGCTTTGTCAGCAACCAGCGACCGATGAGCACTTTCTGCTGATTGCCGCCGGAGAGATTCAGGATCTTCTCACCCATGCCTGGGGTCTTGACCCTCAGCGATGTCGTCATCGCCTCGCAGTCCTGCGACAGCCGCTTCTGCTCGACGAAGCCGCGACGCACATATCCGCCATGCAGGGCGGCCATCTGCATGTTCTGTTGAATGTCCAGCAGCAGGAAGCAGCCGGATTCCTTCCGGTCTTCAGTGAGGAAGGCCATCCCGTTTTCCATGGCGACGGCGGGCGAACTGACGTTGACGGATTTGCCTCTGATCTCGATCGTACCCGATGTCGCCGGTGTCACGCCAAAGAGCGTTTCAGCAATGTTGGAGCGACCGGCGCCGACAAGCCCGGCGATTCCGAGAATCTCGCCGGCATGAAGGTCGAACGAGACGTGCTGGAAGATACCTTTGAGACATAGATCGCGGACGCTGAGCACCACGTCGCCGATCTTGGCCTCCACTTTGGGAAACATTTGCGAGATCTCGCGCCCCACCATCATGCGGATGACGTCTTCACGGGTCAGGTCTTGGGCAGCCTTGGTCGCGATGTGTTTGCCGTCGCGGAAAATCGACACCTCGTCGGAGATTTCGAAAAGCTCGTTCATCTTGTGGGTGATATAGATGATTCCTTTTCCCCGTTCCCTCAGCGTCCTGATGATACGGAAAAGATGCTCGACCTCGCGTTCGGTGAGCGCGGACGTTGGCTCGTCCATGATCAGGACATCCGATTCATAGGAAACCGCCTTGGCAATCTCGACCATCTGGCGGCTGGCAACCGAAAGCAGACCGACCCTTTGATCGGGGTCGAGATCAATGCCCAATTCCTCGAAAAGCCTGTAGGTGCGGCTGTGCAGTTCCTTATGATCGACGAGACCAAAACGATTCTTTGGCTCGCGCCGGATCCAGATGTTTTCCGCAATCGTCATGTGGTTCATCAGATTGAGCTCCTGATGAATCATGGCGATGCCGTTGTCGAGGGCGTCGAGCGGACTGCCGAGCCGAATGGGAAGGCCGTTTAAGAAAAACTCTCCTGCGTCCGGCGTGTAGATGCCGGCAATGATCTTCATCAGCGTGGACTTGCCCGCGCCGTTTTCGCCCATAAGGGCATGAACCGTGCCGCGTCTCAGGCGGAAGGAGACGTCATCCAGCGCAACGTTTCCGGCAAATTCCTTGCGGACATCTTTGACCTCCAGGAGATATTTGGCTGTCGGAACAGCGCCGCTTTCCCGGACCGCCTTGACGGTCGATGGTGAGATTTTCGGCATCGTGGCAGACCTTCTGCTTTCTATGCATAGAGGTTCCAGCTTCGGATGTGCCTTTGGGGCACATCCGAAGCCGAGCGGCGATCAGTTCTTGGCGAGGTATTTCTCGACATTGGCCGGATTGACCAGCTCATACGGGATCCACATCGGGGATTGGACTTTCTCGCCCTTGGCAAGTTTGACGGCAGCATCCACCGAGCCGGCGCCCTGTCCGATCGCGTCCTGGAAGACGGTGACGTCGAGATCACCCTTTTGCATGTAATGCATCGCTTCCTTGGTGGCATCGACACCGGCAACGACGACATCCTTCATGTCCCAGCCGGCCGCCTTCAGCGAGTTGACGGCGCCGATGGCCATTTCGTCGTTGTTGGCCAGCACCGCCACCGGCTTGTAGCCGGCGGTGATCCAATTGGTCATCAGGTCCTGCGCCTTGACCGGATCCCAGTTGGCCGACTGTTCGTCGATGATCTTCATGAAGTTGCATTCCGGCTTGGCGGCGACGTCATGAACCGCCTTGCTGCGCAACACGGCCGTCTCGTTCGCCAGAACACCCTGGATGATTAGAATGCCGGCCTCGTCCGTCTTCTTGGCTTCCCTCAGGACGCGGCAGACTTCCTCTGCCTGCAACAAGCCGGCAACATGCTCATCGGAACCGACGAACGCCGCCTTCGGCCCGAGCGTCTTGACGTCGCTCGGCGTGTTGTTGACGTAAACCAGCGGAATGCCGGCATCCGCCGCCATCTTGGTCATCGTCGGCGTGGCCGAGGTTTCCACCGTGTTGACGATGATCGCATCGACCTTGGCGGCAATGAAGTTTTGAACCTGCGACAGCTGCCGGTTGACATCGCCTTCGGCAAATTCGATCTGCAGCGGCTGCTTCAGTTTGGCAGCCTCGTCCTTGATGCCCTGCACCAGAACCGCCAGGTTCGAGTCGGAGTGGGAAATGGTCACGCCGATGTCACCGGCATGGGCGGCAGACGCCGCAAGGGCCAGCATCGCAGTTCCAAGAATCATTCGTTTCATGTCGTTATTCCCCTGTTTCTTGATCGAGCGTCCGGAAGCACCCAGAATTATCCGGACCGTCCTCCTCCTGTTTTAAGGACGGCTAATGTTAACGATTACATCCTACTGCCGACTTTAGCGTTC
>NZ_NWSW01000087.1:0-1104 GCF_002531805.1 Rhizobium sp. M1
CCCTCCTGTTTTAAGGACGGCTAGTGATCACGCCGATTGTCGGAGCTGCAGTCTGAACGGCAGAATGATGTTCTTGATCTGCTCGTCATCGGGACGCGGCGTGGTGATCAGTTCGGCAATGGCCGGGCCGAAGTCCAAGGCCGGCACCTTCACTGTCGTAAGCCAGGGTGCCAGCCATTCGTTCAGGCGATTATCGTCAAAGCCGCAAACCACCAGATCTTCAGGCACTTGCATCTTTCTCTCGAAAGCTGCCCGGTAGACGCCATAGGCGATCATGTCGTTGGCGCAGAATATCGAGTATTTCTTGGGCTCGGCTTCGAGAAGGCGCGACGCACAGTCGTAGCCGGCTTGCATGGTGTAGGCGCTCTCGAACTGGAGAACTTTGGCATCCTCCCCGATCCCGGCGAGGAAGCCGTCCAGTCGTGCGGTGCTACCCGAATAATGTCGCGGACCGTGGATCGCCACACAGTTGGTATAACCGCGCTCGACGAAATGGCGCCCGACCGCCAAGCCGGCCTGGAAGTTGTCGATCCCGACATAGGGCGCGAGTATTCCTTGAGCCGGGCGCCGGTTAACGAAGATCAGATTGTTCTGTCGTGCGGCCAGTTCGCGTAATTTGGGCGTATCGATCGCTCCCTGAAGAACGATTGCGCGCGCTCTCAGCCCCAGCGCGTCGGCAAGAAGCCGATCCTGCTGGGTCGCGTTCTCGCCGGTATTGGCGAGAACCATCGACAGACCGATCTCTTTGAGCGCGCTTTCCACCGAGACGGCGATATCGGCCGTGAAGTGGTTGGTCGCGTCGGGCACCAGCATCATGACCACGCGACTTTGCGCCAGGCGAAGCGAGCGGCCGATCTCCGACGGGGTATAGCCCAAGGACTTGGCTGCCCGGCGAACGCTTTCGATCTTATGAGGAGAGACCGAGTCTGCCTTTCCCGAGAAATATCGCGAGACAGTCGCAGTCGAAACACCCGACAAACGCGCGACGTCCCGGATCGTGGGGGGCTTTGACATCAATGCTCACCTAGCTGATCGGAGAGGCACACCGTCCTGGTGCACGACGTCCGATGTTAACGATTACATCCTACTGCCGACTTTAGCGTT
>NZ_NWSW01000088.1:0-3807 GCF_002531805.1 Rhizobium sp. M1
CTCACATTCGATTCATCGATCGCAGGACCTGCTCTAGCATACGGTCGACCCAGGCGAGATCACGGCCCCTTCCGAAGGTGGAAGGATCAGGAGCCAGTGCGGTTTTGGCCGCAGCGCAACAGCGCCGATACCAGAAATAGATGTGACGCAGTCGGCTTCCGCGTCTTTCGTGCACGCTGTTGTATGTCCTTAACATTCCGCATCTTAACTTCATAGGATCAAGGGTTTTACGATAGGGAAATTGATCTGAACCCTTCAAACTGGACCAATTTTGGTTAGAGTCCGGTGCATTTTCCTGGCTGGGAAAAGGAACGGAACACGATGAAGGCATCGCAGTTTTCGGACGCTCAGAAGGCGTTCATTTTGAAGCAGGGTGATGAGGGCGTCTCGATCGCGGAGATTTGTCGCAAGGCGGGGATCAGTCAGGCGACTTACTTCAACTGGAAGAAAAAGTACGCCGGCATGTTGCCGCCAGAGATGAAGAGGCGCAAGCAGCTTGAGGACGGGAATGAGCGATTGAAGAAGATCGTCGCGGATCTGACGTTGGACCGTGAGATGTTGCAGGACGCCATCCGCCGAAAGCTCTAAGGCCTGAGGGGTAGCGGGAGGTGGTGTCATGTGCCGCGATTGGGCGATCTCGATCCGGCGTGCCTGTGGCGCGTTGGACTTCGATCGGTCGACCTATCACTACATCTCTCGCCGCGCCGATCAGGCCGGTCTAGACCTGTGAGCGCGGGTGCGCTACGGCTATCGTCGCGTGCATGTGCTTTTGGAACGCGAGGGTTGGGGCACCAACATCAAGCGAACCTATCGCATTTACAGGGACTTGGGACTGCAGCTGCGGAATAAGACTCGGAAGCGCCGTGTTAAGGCGAAACTTCGTGAGGATCGGCAAATGGCTGTCGGACCAAATGACGTGTGGGCGATGGACTTCGTGCACGATCAGCTCGCAACCGGAAAGAAACTGCGGGTCCTGACGGTGGTCGCCACCTTCTCACGCTATGTTCCCGCGCTTGATCCGCCTCACAGCTATCGAGGTGAAGATGTCGTGCAGACGTTGGGACGGGTGTGACGATTTTCGTTATAGTGCGCACTATGAGTCCGATTACGCAACATACGTATTGAACCCTCATTCTCTAATCGAGGCGCCGTTACGTGGAACCGCATTTCCTTTTCCGAAGAAATAAACCTACCTCACGGCATCTCTATGAAAGGTGACGAGGCGTTAGGTTTGACTGGCCCGTCCACGCGTCTGTAACGGCTGCCCGATCTTCCAAAGCATGCTTGTGTCGATCTCAAGCTCGACTCCAACCTTGCCCGCACCTGTGACTACGGTAGGATAAGAAAAAAGGGCGGTGTCGATCAGTACAGCGATCTTCTGGAGACCGAATGGTGATACGCTTCCTGACGGGTAGCCGAAGAGATCGAGTACCTGTTCTTTCTGAGCAAGTTCGGCTCGTTTCCATCCATAGGTGCCAGCAACCGCTTTCATGTCAATCTTTGAAGGTGATGGCAGCAAAACGGCACAAAGGTGGCGCGCAGGATGAGACCGGCGCATCACATCGTTCGCTTTCTGCTCGGCAATAATCATCGTCTTTGCAACGCGCCCCACGGGAACGCCGATAGCGGAGGCTAAATCGGAAGGAGATGTAATAGGGGTGGCGAACTCACTATAGCGCCACAATCGTACCGTCGACGCTCCGATCTGGTGCAGTTCAGCAAGTACGTTCGGATGAACGTCCAACATAGTCGTTTCCTTCCGGTTCACCTGGTAGGACGATCGAGGATAGCTGTTTCAGCGACTGCGAGTACAGCCCTCTTGCGAGTAAGTTTCAGGCGGTTCGCTCCAAAAGCTGCCTAATGCGGCGGCGACCCTCGTTCCCAAAAATACTGAAGTAAGCCTCCAGGCACTTATCGCTATCGAGCATGAAAGGAGCATCATATTTGGTGATATGCCGAATAGCCAAGGCTGGAACCGTTGTGTCGAGCGGTCGAAACATCCTGTTGTGCAAACCGGGCTCCGGGCAACCTGGATAAAATTCACCGATCATGAAACCTTCCTGAATGAAGTCGGGCTTCAGCCGTTTTTGCAGTTGACCAATCCTGATGATCTCTCCTTCATCCTGTATTCCAGGAAGGGCAATGATAATGGCCTTATAGATCCAGTCGCCCGTTCGATCGTTGAAGGACTTTACGGGTTTCATCTGGCTGAAGACGGCGAGCATACGCGCCAAATCGTTTTCGATTTCGTCAACTGCAACAGCTTGCGACGCGGCAACCCGTAAAAGTCCCTTCGTCAGAGCCTCGGGAACGAAAGGGCAAACGCTCCCGTCCCGACCTAAATGAGGATGTGGATTGGAGAGGAATTCTGAGGCATACCGAGCAAATTTCTGAAGAGCTGCGTTTGCATACTCATCATAGGCGTTGTATCCCGCATCAATATTCTTTTCCAGAATTTCGCCCACTGTCATCAATGGACCAATCGTCCCGAAAGGTTGGCTGTAATCTTTCCAAATCTCTTTATTCATTTCGGACCCCTGGTTCGAAAAGCCACGTGCAAAACGGAAGGTCGGGCTCTTGCATGCCAGCTCGGGCGGCGGGCGAGCTGGTCGGGGGCCAATCAAGAGACCGACCTTCCATCGGAAGCGAAGCTCCCGAATTTTTGGTAGCACTGGTAGTTGCACTTGTGTAACTGTTTTTTTAAATGGATGTAAAAACAAGAGTGGGGGCTCGTGCACGATGAAGGTTAGTCTCACGACCGCCCGCAAATTCTTATATTCGTCGTAGTTATGAAGACATACATATGATAAATGTCGCCGCGATGGGATCCGGTAACAGGCTTTGGGTGAAAACAGAACGATCCATTGCGCAGAGGCGTGGCCGTGGCGAAGACAACACGAAGAGAAATATATACGCCAGAACAGATCGACGTCGGCGTAAAGCATAAGCTTGAGAAAATTGACTCGTTTTTGTCAGATCTCTTTAGCGAAAATTCCGAAGAAAAACTATTCCTGAGGAATATTCTTGGATTGATGCTTAAAGTATATCATATGGACGCCAATAACAAACCCATGACGAAGATGCAGGCGTGTCGCTATCTGCCTTTCAAAAACCAGACTGTTTGCCAAAAGTATGTCGAGGCAGCGCATTTGCGTGGGTTCATCGACATCACTCGGGATAAAACGGACAAACGGCGTCTGATTGTTGTTCCAAAGGAGCCGTTGGTTGTCTATGTCAATGAATATATAGCTGACTTCCTTGATGACTGCCGTAGAGCGATTGACAGTGCCGCTCAAGTAGCTACGCTTCCTGAGGAAGGGATGGCAACGGCAAGTTCTTCATCTATTGATAAATCGCCAGCGTCTTCTGGGGCACCTGTGGGTTCCTCTCAAAAGAGAGTCGATCGAAAAGCCAGGAAATTTTAGCGAGTTTTATTGTGGGAAAGCAAAAGTAAGAAGCCGGTCTCGCGCGCGTTTATCCTTTCATCAATCAAATGTTTCCTCCGTAAATAAGCTTCATCGAGGTAACCCGCTTCGCTTAACCGGCCTGACGGCCGGTGCAGGCGCTGCTAGGGGGAGCGGCTGTATCGTCGTTTCGGCCAAGAAACTGCGCGGGAAGTTCGGCGGCATCCTCAGCCTTATCACCTTGGCATTTACGCTATCTTTTTTAGGCGAGGCGGAAACCGCTGACGCGGTCCTCCATCTCTTGGTCGAGACAGTGTGACCTGCCACTGAATTTTCATCCGGCGGCGATTAGAGCCTCGGCGGCGATTGAACCGCCCCCAAACGTTGGACCAGCGCAGGCTAG